>CAZAII010000028.1:0-10036 GCA_964485165.1 uncultured archaeon
CTTCCGCTTCCTCTATCTTTTTCTCGTCCCTGTACTCGAGGTCCGCGACCGGCATCTCGTTTTCAAACCATTTCTCTACGAGTGCAAGGGTGCGGTTGACGAAGTTGCCTACGGTGTCGTTGAGGACATTATTTATCTCCGCCTCGAAATCACTCCATGAAAACGTGGTGTCGTGGTCCCTTGGGATCTTTGAGGCGAGGTAGAACCTCCAGTAGTCCGCGGGATACATCTTCAGCGCGTCCTCGGTGCCGAGTCCCTGTCCGCGCGACTTTGAGAACTTGGTGTCCTCCGATATCAGGAACTGCTGTATGAACTCGTAGTCCGGGAGGGTGTACTCCTCTTCCTCCGTACTGGATCCTATCAGCATCGACGGCCATATCACGGTGTGGAATATGGTGTTGTCCTTGCCGATGGAGTAGTATGTCTCGGAGCGGTCGTTTATCCAGTAGTCCTTCCACCGCTCCTCGTCCCCGAAGAGCTCACGGGTGAAGCCTATGTATCCTATCGGGGCGTCGAACCATACGTAGAGCACCTTGTCCTCGTACGTCCCTGGGTCGAGTTCCGGTACGTCGAGGTCCTCTTCCCTTATCCTTTCGTTGACGCGCTCCACGGGCACATCGAAGCCCCATTCCTGGTCCCTGGTTATAGTCCGGTGCTCGGCCTCATCTATCAGGTTCTCGACCTGGTTCTCCCAGTTCCCGGGTACAGGAGCCTCCTCCTGTCCCAGCCAGTCCTTCAGCTCCTGCTTGAAACGCGTCAGGTCTATGTAGAGGTGCGTAGTAGTCCGGAACTCGATGTCGTCGCTACCACATATCTGGCACTCCGGCTCGATGATATCTTCCGGCTCCAGTAGCTTCCCGCAGTCGTCGCACTGGTCACCTCTCGCAAGACCCCTGCAGTGTGGGCATTCTCCCTCGATGTAGCGGTCCGGGAGGAAACGCTCGTCCTTCATGCAGTAAGGCAGGTTCTGCTCTGTTTCACCTATATGGCCTGAGCAGTAGAGCTCGACGAACATGTCGTGGGTCTGCCTCTGGTTGTACTCGCTGTCCGTATCCGAGTAGATCGAGAAATCCATCTCGAACTCTTCAAGTACCGACTTCACTTTCTCGTGGTTCTCCTGCTTCAGCTCTTCGACATCGATACCCCTATCGATCGCTTCCAGCTCCAGCGGCGTGCCGTGGACGTCGCTGCCGCAGATGAAGACGTTCTCGACGCCCCTCAAGTCGAGGTATCGGTGGTAGATGTCCGCAGGAAGGATGCTCCCGACTATGTTGCCGAGGTGCGGCACCCCGTGGATGTAAGGGAGTGCAGAAGTGACTGTTACGCGCCTTTCAGAGATTTCTGATTCACCTGTTGTAAACGGTGTGGCGCAATTCTTTAAACTGCTTCCTTCGAATCAGTGTCCATGGAGACGGTTTTCTTTGCCACAGGCAACGCTGGGAAGGTCAAGGAGATGGCTCCGATGTTCGAGGAAAGGGGTTACCGGCTTGAGCAGGTGGAGGTCGATATAAGGGAGATAGACGCGCTGAAAGTCAAGGAGGTCGCGAGACGGAAGGTGATAGATTCGTACGGAGAAGCTGAAGTCGACGGCCTGGTGATAGTCGAGGATACAGGACTCTACGTCGAGGCACTGAACGGCTTCCCGGGCGCAAAGGCGGCTTTCTTCGCGGAGACAGTCGGAGCTTCCGGACTTCTGAAGCTGCTGGACGGCGGGACCGACAGGGCGGCGTTCTTCGAGACCGCCATAGCGGCATATGACGGGGAAGAAGTAAAGATATTCGCAGGCCGTCTACCGGGCATGATATCACAGGAGAAGCGCGGCGAGGGCCACCCGCACCTTCCATACGACAGCTTCTTCATACCTGACCACGGAGACGGTTCCTCTTTCGCGGAGAAACCTGAGCTTAAGGAGCAGAAATCCCATCGCGAGCTTTCTACCCGGAAGTTCCTGGGATGGCTGGAAGAACGGTAGTTCTTTTACAGGACCTTGCGCCTGAGCTTGTGCAGGCTGGATACGCCGTAATCCGGCTTCTGCATCTCACCAGCCTGTTTCAGCCTGTCACGGTCAAGGTCGCCTGACATAACTGCCGCAGTCGTCATCCCCAGCCTGTTTCCTGTCTCTATGTCTGCCAGCCTGTCACCTATGAAGAGCGAGCGGCGGGGAAAGAAGCTGAAGTATCGCTTGAAAACCTTGATATACTCCTCTCCAGGCTTGCAGAGCAGTTCAGCATCGCCGAAGGTCGATAGAGCTCGGTTGATGGCGCCCTGGTGCGGTATAACTCCTTCTGAGGTCCTGAAACTGTCCTCGGTACTGCAAACGTAGAGCTGCCCCCCTTTCTCCATAACCTTCATAGCCCGCTTGAGCTTGTTGTAGCTGAACTGCCGGTCGAAGCCAGCAACGATGACATCTGCGTCCTCGCTGAAGTCTATTTCGCGTTCCTCGAGTTCCTCTATGAGGCTGTCGCCGCCTATCATGTAGGCCTGCGTTACGTTCTCTGACTCCAGGAAACGGCCCGCAACATAGCTGGATGTCAGCACGTCTTCCGTCTCGGCGTCGATGCCCATCGAAGTCAGCTTTTTCGCATATTCCTCCCTTGTGAGAAGCGTGTTGTCGGTGTGGAAGTAGACGTTCTTGCCCGACTCATTCAGTGTGTGGATAAGGTCTTCCGCGCCGACGAGCGTGGAGTCCCAGTTCCATAGAGTTTTGTCGAGGTCGAAGAAGAAGTTTTTGAATTCTCCAAGCTCCATACTCAGAGTTTTAACGTTTAAAGCTCTTATACGTGTTTATGGCGAGTCTGGAGGATGCTGCCCGGACGCTCTCAGAAGCTGAAACCGGTGGTCTTGAGGACAAGTTCGAGGATATCGATTCTATAGAGACAGACGCGACTGTGAAGGAGGCCTTCCTTTCAAGGAAAGTCGAGGAGGAAAAGCCAGGAACGGTCGCTGGTGTCGACGGCGGCCTGCTGAAGAAACGCTACTCCGCGGGAGACGTCATAGTCACCAGGGCTGTGGCAGCTATCTTCAGATTCGATGGAAACGGCCTGGCAGGTACCGGATACATGCCTTCGCGTTCCCCCGAGCCGGAGTTCCAGGTCCCGGCCCCCGAGGATGCGGACAGCCTTGACAGGCGTGCGGACTCGGAGAGGATAAACGCAGAGGTTTCTACTGCAGTTAATGCTGTCGAGGAGGCAGACACGGTTTTCATGGACGGCTCGCTGGTCCCTGGATACGCGGTATCCGGCGAGGTTGCGGACCTCTATACTCGACTGTTTGAGGAAGCGGAAGAAGGCCGGCTGGTCGGTGTGGTAGAGGACTCCTACGGACTGAAACTGGCCGGACTTCTCGAGGAGAAGCTTGGCGTGGAGATAGGGAAAGTCAGGGATACGGTCATCGCCGACCACATACTTGAGGCGTGTGAAAGGACCTTCGTCAGGCGCTACTCGTCCTCACCTGTTGAACACCCTGTCCTGGGGGAGCTGGAGGATAGGCACGTCAACCGCCTGAACACCTTCTACGTCAAGCTGTCGTCGAAGGACCTGCCGCTGAGGATCGACTACTATGGTGGAGAGAAGCATGCTGACCGGATCGCAGGTCTCCTGCTGGCGCTGAAATCCTCGGAGACCTATACTGTGCCTTCACCGGTCCTAGAGGCCGACAAGAGGGCAAAGATACCCGAGGAGTACCTGAAAAGGCTCGAGCGGCGTTTCGATCCGGTCAGGGTCCGCAGGGAGAAACGGGCTTTCTAGTTCCGGCCAATATAAATCAGCAGTTTCAATATTTAACTGGGTTTCAGGTGAGAAGGTGGCCTTCGACACGCGGAAACTTTACCTAATAGCGGTTATCCTGCTAGTTTTCCTGCCGCAGCTCGCGCTTGGAGCTCACTCTGATTCCAACCTTATCCTGTACTATCCAATGAACTCCACTTCTGGGAGTTCTGTGACCGACTACTCTGGAACCGCGAACGATGGATTCACGAATGGTGGGGTGACCAAGGCCGTTTCCGGTGTTGGAGGTACATATGGCTTCGGTTTCGATGGTAGCGATGACTACGTCGAGATCGACACTCTTGACCCGATAGAGGACTCCTCCACCTCTGATTTCACCTTCAGCGGATGGATGAAGATGGAGGGTTCAACGGGCAACGTACAGCAGCTTTTCGAGACACCGACTGACAACGGAGGCGAGGTCTACCTGGAGACTGATGGAAACACCCCTTTCACGATGCAGTTCCATATAACCGATGACAGCGGCACGGACCACATGATCGATACCTCGCCGCAGACGTTCGACGTGGACGAATGGCACCACTTTGCCGCGACCTACGACGGCTCGACCCAGAAACTGTACGTCGACGGTTCGCAGGTCGCATCCACCTCCTGGAGCGGGACTTTCACGATGACAGAGACTGCGGAGAAGAAAGTACTGGGTATAGACAACGACCTGACTATACAGCCCTTCGACGGCAAGTTCGACGAGATAAGGATATACGACCGGGCCCTGACCGGTGCGGAGGTCAACCACCTCTACACCAATGCCGTGCCCGGCCCGTTTAAGATGGAGGTCGGGAAGATATCCATCTCGGATACGAGGGACAACGGCGTGGTGAACACGGTGAACATGAAATACGACTACCAGAACCCGGTCGTCGTTGCTTATATCCCCACCAGGAACGGGGGTGACAGCGTCGATGTCCGCGTGGATAACGTGGACGCTTCAGCGGATACTTTCGATATCTTCATGGAGGAGCCGGATAACGGCGGTCACTCTTCCGAGACCGCTTCCTACATAGTCGTCGAGGAAGGGGTCCACGTTATGCCGGACGGGACAAAGCTCGAGGCGGGCAGGCACACCACCAGCCAGGTTCACGCCTCCGGCAGCTACAACGGCGATACCATCAGCTTCAGCCAAAGCTATTCCACTCCTCCAGTGGTGCTCGCAACGCTAAACACCTACAACAACGGCGAGTTCATGTCTGACGCGATCTCCGAGGGAAGCGGCTCCTGCAACGACCTCAACTGCCGCCCGACAACAACCCAGTTCGGGCTGGAGCAGGACGCCCTCGAGACAGGACACGAGTCCGGCGCCACATCTGAAACCCTCGGGTGGATAGCCGTTCAAGACGTCGGTGTGAGCGACCTGAAAGGAGTGCCTTTCGAGACAGGGAAAGGAGAAGATGGCGATAATGATGGTGTGGATAACAACGGCCACACACTCTCCTATTCCGCAGGTTTCTCCAAGGTGCCTATAGTGACTGTCGATGGCCAGTCGGGAGTGGGAAGCAATGGTTACTGGGCCCGCGGTTACGGGACTCACACCTCAAGCAGCCACGACACCGCGGCTACAGAAGACCAGATAGGTGACAGCGAGAGAAGCCATACAAACGTCTACATGGGTTACTGGGCTTTCGAGGAGGAATACCCCAGCGAGAAACCTCCCTGGCCGCCGATAAATCCCTCCCCGCCCGATGATGAACCGCCCGCCCTGGCTCCGGATCCGACATCGCAGACTGTGGAGGCTCTTATCCGTGACCCGAACGACGACCCTATTGACCAGGTCACTTTCTACAAGACAGGTTTCCAGTCCGAGCTGAAACTTGCGATGTGGGATCACTCAGAGACTTCAGGCGCCTCGAACAAACAGGAGCTGGATGATAGAGTCGATGACGGTGCTGACGTGGTGTCCAAGTTCGGGCAGACATCTACGCCAAATATAGACTGTGATGCGAGCGTTTCCAGCTGTAACCCCTTCTCGAACGACCACACCTACGGCACCTGTATAACAGGCTACATATACGCCCCGCGCACAAGCACCTACAACTTCAGCGTAGATTCGGATGACGCTTCGGATTTCTACGTTAACGTCGACTCAACGGACATGGAGTACTGTGACTCCGTGAATGCAGGTAAACGAGTGGTCGAGTGGTACGGTGACCACGCGGAGTCCAACGAGAACTGGGCGGCGCACAGCGGCTCTGTAAGGCTGGCTGAGGGATACCACAGTATAATGCTCAGGCACAGCGACAGGGGTGGTGCGGACGACTTCCAGCTGGCCTGGAACGAGTCGGGGAGCATGAGCATAGTCCCGGATACGAGTCTCTTCAGGGAGGACCCTTCGCTCCGGTCCCAGATAGGCTCCGTCCAGGCCAGCGTGACGAACGATACCCGGGCATCGACATCCGACACATTCTCATGTGGGACCGACCACCACTGGATGGCAGTCGCGGATGACGGCCTGAACACGATGGCCGGCCAGGTCTGGACCTTCAATACGACTTCATGCAACGACCCGCCGCAGGCGTTCGACCCTGATCCGCCTGACGCGGCCTCGGGTATAACCGGTAACCCTGTGCCGCTCAGTGTTAAGGTTACGGATACCGACGATCCCACGATAAACGTCTGGTTTTACAACGCGTCTGACGACACTCTTATAGGCAGTGAGATGGGTGTAGCGAGCGGGGACCGAGCCAATGCTGACTGGTACGGCCTTGCACCGGGCAACACTTACGACTGGTATGTAGAGGCCAGCGACGGTACTGTTAACACCACTACGAGTCCCCCATGGAGCTTCGCAAAGGGAACGGTATCTCCTGTCTCCTGTGCTCCAGGCTGGGTTCCCTATGATAACCACTGCTACGCGAACACCACCTCTATGAGTTATTCGGCGGCCGAGGCGTGGTGCGCCAGCAACTCTGCATATATAACTACAGTGGATGACGGTCCGGAGAACACCTGGCTATGGAACAACTTCGCCCAGCCGGGTGTCGCGACGGGTATAGGCCTCCACGATGATGACGGCAATAATATCTATCAGGATAATGAGTGGGATGGTCCCGATTCCTCCTACAGGAACTGGGAGGCTGGCTACCCTCAGGCTCCTACTAATCCTTCGCATGACAGCGTCTATTACAGCTCGGCCGAAGAGTGGCAGGATGTGGATGGATCCACGAACAGGAAATGGATCTGCGAGCGCTCCCCTGTCCCTGGTCTCCGTTTCGACATCAGCTTCGACTTCGATTACACTTCGCTGACCTCAGATATCGACAACCCTTCGATAATCCTCATCGAGGTCAACAGCGAGTCTTTCAACATTCAGAACATAACGCTCGACCTCAGCGGCGTTAACGCGGAGTTCTTGAACGGTGGTGGGACGACTAAGAACTTCGACCTGAATGCCCAGTCGACGCGCCGTTTCCAGGTAAGAGTCGAGCCCGCTACGACAGGTATACACACCCTGAGGGTTACCGGCACGAACGAGGACTTCGATATCTCGGAGACCATAGAGATGCCCGTCAACGCCCGTGACTACCCTGTCACTGCTGCAGGAGAAGAAGCGCCTGGTATCGGAGCCCTCCAGCTCCTTGTTATAGTGATGATGGCTACCGCTCTCTATTTTTCTTCACTCTGACGATGTAGCCGGCGACACGGTTCCTGAGCTTCTTGGAGTTGAACTCCTTCAGCTCCTTCAGCTCCTCCTTGTTCTCGTCGAAGTCCTCGGTGAACCTCTCCGGGTCGGACTCGACGAGGTCCTTGGCCAGTCTCTTGATATATGTGGGTCTTACACGTCCCATTACACTGAAACACTCGGTGAAAAACATTATTAAACCAAGCGCCATTCTCACCTGCATCCGGGGTGGCGGGTATGGATGACTCGGTTGTGGCTGCCGCCGAAACCCGCCCTTAAAGCTGTTTCCGAAAACGTGGATGCGGACATTCTTTAAGTCCCGGCATCTAATAAGGAGTCATGGGAAAAATAAAGAGACTCGTTCTTGACGTCCTTAAACCCCACAAGCCCTCCATGATAGAGTTCGCCCAGAGGGTGGAGGATGCCGAGGGAGTGAGCGGTGTAAACGCCACCCTTGTGGAGATAGATGAAGAGGTACAGAATATCAAGCTGACGGTAGAGGGAGACAGCATCAACCAAGAGGACGTGGAGCACCGTGTAAAAGACCTTGGCGGAAGCATCCACTCCTACGATGAGATAGTCTGTGGGGAGAAGATGGTCGAAGAAAGCGAGACACCACAGGACTGAGAGCATGCTCAGCTTCCGCGGACTCCTTGACGCCTGGAACCGGGAGAAAGTCCAGTCGATATCCCGGCGCTACTTCATATCCAACGGTTTCGATGGCGCGCTCACCTCTATAGGCATAACCGTGGGAGCGCTGCTTTCTGGAGTCCCGGACGGCATCACAGTCTTCAAGGTCGGAGGTGGAGCGGCTGTTGGCCTCGCAACTTCTGGTGTATGGAGCGTCTGGGAGATAGAGCGGGCGGAGAAACTTGCCGACCTGCATGAGCTGGAGAACGCGATGCTTGAGGACCTCGAGGACACCGAGATATACCGGAACAACAAGGAGGCAAGGGTCGTCAACGCGGTGATGAGCGGCATAGGCCCGAGCATCGGTATAATGCTGCCGGTGTTGCCTTTCCTGCTGGAAGACGCTCTTCTCACGATGACGGAGGCCACGATTGCCTCTGTGGCGCTCGGCGTCGGACTGCTTTTCTCTTTCGGGGCCTACATGGGCAGGATATCGAAGCAGGACTGGTACATAGCCGGCGCAAGGATGGGGCTTGCCGGTCTCGTAGTGGCCGCCATAAACGTGTTGCTTCCCGGCTGAGTCGCGGACCGCAACCCTCTTAACTTTCTTCTCCGAGACTGCAAACATGACTGAACTCCTCTACCTTCCGGACAACGATTACCAGAAAGAGTTTGAAGCCGAAATCGAAAAAGTGCGTGAGGTCGATGGATACATCGTACTTGACAGGACGCTTTTCTACAAGGAGGGCGGGGGACAGCCTGCTGACCGGGGCACCATATCATGGAACGGGAACACGCTTGATGTCACTGATGTACAGAAGGAGCACGGCGAGGTCCGGCACTACGTGGACGGCGAGGAGATGCCGGAGCCCGGTGAGGAGATCCGCGGAGAGATTAACTGGGAACGGCGTTTCAAACACATGAGGATGCACACCGCACAGCATGTACTGAGCAAGGTGGTGCTGGAGATGTACGGCGCGACGACCGCGGGCAACCAGATACACGAGGATTACTCCCGTATCGACTTCAAGCCGGTCGAGTTCACGGAGGAGGATATCGAAAAGATAGAGAAGGCGGCGAACGCGATGATACAGGATGCTCACGAGGTCGAGAAGAAGATGATGTCCCGTGACCGGGTGGAGGCGCAGGTAGAGGAGGGACGGACCAACCTCGAACTCATCCCGGACAGTGTCGATCCTCTGCGGGTCGTGACGTTCGGAGACGACCTCTGTCCGTGTGGAGGGACGCACGTCGACAATATCGAGGAGATAGGCGAGATCGAGATAGTCGACCGGATCTCAAAAGGAGCGGAAGTGGAGAGAATAGAGTTCGTGCTCCACGACTAGTAGTTCTTCTCTTTCTCCATGTATTCTTCTAGGAACTCCATCGGGGGATAGCCGTAGCCCGCATCTTGATGCCAGTCGAGGCAGAGGTATTCCCGGGGGGTCACCCAGCGGTAGTTGACGTGTTCTTTTGAAGTCCTGACATCTCCGATCCACTGGTCCGTGAACAGGATGAAGGTGTTGACAGAGTTGACCTCCTCTATCTCTTCTCTTACCACATCTTTCAGGTCGGTCAGCTCCAAGCCGCACTCCTCCTTCACCTCCCGTTTCGCGGCCTCGAAACGGTCGCCGGCGCCCTTGAAACGTCCCCCGGGTAACTCCCACTTGCCAGCCATCCTGCCGTAGAGCGTGTACTTCTCCCCGCTCGATACCTTGTCTTCCGGTGTTTTCTGCATCGCCATGAATTCACCGTTGCTGTTCTGTATCAGAAGTTTTACTACATCTATCTCGTGTCCCTCACCGTATCTGTTCTCTGTCTCCCGGTACTGGTCCAGGAACTCTACCACAGGGATTATGTAGGCGGCGTTCCTGTGCCAGTCCATTTCCCGCGCTTCCTCCGGGTCTATCCATTGGTGGTCCTGGTGCTCCTCGCTGGTTTCCACCTCGCCCGAGAAGCTGTCTGTGAACATCACGTAGCAGTTGACGAGTTCGTCGTCCTCGAT
>CAZAII010000029.1:0-9865 GCA_964485165.1 uncultured archaeon
CCGCGGGATTTGATGTCAGAAGCTCCAGAAAGTGCGAGCTTCGGGTTCAAATCCCTGCGGGCTCGTTTCACGCTACAACTGCACAACGTCGGGTTCCTTGAACCCGCCCCGATGATGGAACTTTCGGAAGTTCCGTTCAGGTCACCTGCGGGCTCGTAAGCATACCTTAAATTAGGGAGGGGCTTGGAACCTCTTGGGTCATTTTATAAAGATGAACTTGGAAGTATCTTGGTGTGCAGGATGCCATGGCTGGAGAGAATCCGAAAAATCGTGAAAAGGCTTCTGAAAAAGGTGCTTGAGATGACGGAGAAAGACAGCTCCGAGCAGAAAGTAGAGGAAAAGAAAGACAAGGAAGACGGCAACAAGACCCGGAAGGAGCAGAGGGTGCAGTTCCCACAGTACTTCAACACGCAGAAGGAGAACAATCCGAACGGCACCAACCTGAAGACACCGGTCCTGAGAGGAGTAGTCGTATCCGAGTTCGACGGCGAGCGCATCTGGGTAGAGGCATCCGGCAACATGAAAGGGCGCTACGGCGTAGAAGTGCCGAAAGGATACAACCCCGGCGACTTCACTTCAGGCACAGAAGTCGCGCTCGACCCAAATACGTTCACAGTAACCGACATAGTTGAAAAAAGCCGGGACACCGACTTCAGCCCGGTGGAAACCGAGGTCACTTTCCAAGACGTCGGCGGCCTGAACCACATAATCAAGGCCATGCGTTCCAACGTTGGAGCGCAGCTCAACGACAGCAAGCGCAAGAAGATGGAGGACTGGAGGCTCGACATGGACAAATCTATCCTCCTCATCGGACGGCCGGGAACAGGAAAGACACACCTCGTCAAGGCACTTAGCAACGAGTACAACGCAGAGATGTTCATGATAAACGGTCCGCAGCTAGTCGAAAAATTCATAGGGGAGGGAGCGAAAAAAGTCAAGCGGCTCTACGAGCAGGCCCGTGCATGTGAAGGCCCCGCAATCGTGTTCATCGACGAGATAGACGCTATAGCGAAGAAGAGACTCGACGAGAGGCGCCACGGCGGCGAGGAAGTTGAGAGGACAATGTCCCAGCTTCTATCCGAGCTAGACGGGCTAGACACCGAGGAAGGCTCAAACGTTATATCCATATTCGCGACCAACAAGCCCGACATAATGGATCCCGCACTCCTCAACAGGTGTAGCGCACTGGAGGTCCCCGTACCGGACAGCGAGGCCAAGAAGGAGATTCTACAGGTTCACACACGGTACCTCGATCTGGCGGACGGCGTAGACCTGGAAGTTCTCGCCAAGGACCTCGACGACGATTATACCGGGCGTGACATCAAGCAGGTGGTGAAGCAGGCCGCGATCAATGCGCTGGACCGGTACGAAGACGTTTCAAACGCGGAGGTGACGATGGCTGACTTCGACGAGGCGCTAGAGGACCTGAAGGAGGGCAACATCGGTGTAGAGAAGGACTTCCTGACAAAAGACGGGGTAATCCCTGAGGAAATGTTCGCGTAGGTTTTTGAGATGTCAGAGCCAGACTTCGAGAAAGAACTCAAGCTAGGGAAGCACGATGCCGCGGATTTCCTGAGACAGCTCGCCGATTCCATCGAGGACGAGGAAAAGATATCTCTCAAGGGCGAGGACTGGCAGGTCTTCCAGCCCTACCAGGACATCATCCCTTTCAGGCTGACACAGGACGATAGCGGCCTCGAGGTCGATCTCAAGATGATGCCACCAGAAGAAGACTAGCGGCGCGACTCGACGTACTCAATCATCTTCTCCAGCTTCCTCTGCTTCTCTCCGGTACTCGAAGACATCAGGAAGTCCTGTGAAAGCTTGTAGAGGTATCCCTCGGAATCCCTGAGCTGCATCACTCTCTCCTCCTCTTCCACATCAAAATCCCTGTCCTCGTAGATAGCATCGAGAAGCCTGTCGAAGATGCGGTACATCATGTACCTCTTCTGTCCAACATCATCAGTTTCAAGGCTCTCCACAAGCTCGTCAATCTCCTCCAGGGAGCTCCCAGAACTCATCCTATCGCCTCCAGCAGCTTCTCTCTCGCTTTGCGGCCCTCCGCCCTTCCCCGGGTGCGCTGCATCACCTGGCCGAGAAGGTAGTTGATTGCTGATTCCTTCCCTTCCCGGTAGTCATCCACCGCATCAGGATTTTCCTCGACGACGCTCTCCACGGTTTCCGCCAGATCGAAGCCATCTTCCTCCTGTGGGAACTCATCTTTCTCTGCGTAGTGCTGGGCCAGCCTCTGCATGTGGGTGTAGTTCTCCGCAAGCTCGACAAGAGTCTCCACAGGCTCCTCTTCTGGCTCTACATCCTCCCTTTCCAGCTCCTCTATGGCTTTAAGAACATGAGAAGAAGGATGCCGGTCGGCGAGCCGGGTGAACAACGCCATGTTACCGCTGTCAACTATGAACTTGGCGTTCTCCTCTTCAACGCCGTGCTCCTCCACGACCCGGTAGTCATCTTCCGTCGGAGAGACGAGATCACCCGTCTCGACCTCGAAATCCGCGGATTCCAGCGCCGTTCTCAGTTCCTCCGGACTGATTATGACGCCGAGGAGTTCATCCCCCGTGGTGAAGGAGAGCCTGTCGTGGTCGAAAACACGATGGTCGACGAAATGATTCAGCTCGGTGGAGAACGGATGCACTACACCCGACTTGAAACCTGTCAATTCGCGTGACTTCTCCGGGTCGACCATCCTGTGCTCGCCGAACTTCTTGCCCGACAGCTTCCGGTCGCCGGGCACAAGCACATGCAAGTACTGGTCGCCGCGCTCCACTATCAGGCTCTTGACTATCTGCGACGTCTCAAGACCGCGCTCCATCGCCGCGTCGTCGCAGGTCTTCGAGGGATTGTCCTGCTCAACGATCTCAAAATCTATGCCGTGCTTCTCCAGGAAGTCGTCGGCTTTCATCCTTCCAGCTCTTCAACTATCCTCTGCCTCGCGGTTTTCGGGTCGGCCTTTCCACGTGACTTCTCCATCACCTGGCCGACAAGGAAGTTGAGCGCCTCCTCCTCACCCGAGCGGTAGTCATCCACCGCATCAGGGTTCTCATCCAGGACTTCTTCGACGAAGCGTTCGATCTCTGACTCCTCCGCCTTCAGTAAATCCTTCTCTTTCACTATCTCCTCGGCGGTCCCGCCGTTCTCTACTAGCTCCCGGAGCGCCATCTCGGCGTTCCTGTCAGTAATCTGGCCATCCTCCAGGACCCCCAGCAGGTATCCAACGTCTTCCCTCTCTACCGGTGACTCACCATACCCTACCTCGTTGTAGTTCAGCACCTTTTTCAGGTCGCCCGAGAGGAGCGACGCTGTCACATCCACTTCGTGTTCTTTTACCAGCGCCTCGAAGTCGTCCGCCAGTTCTGGGTCGATTATCATTGATTCCACCATCTTGGCGGAGATGCCGTACTGCTCCTGGAAACGGTCGAACTTCTCGTGGGGGAGCTCCGGTATGGAATCACGTATCTCTTCCTGGAACCCGCTGTCGAGCTCCTGCCTGGTCAGGTCAGGGTCGAAGATGTAGCCGTAGTCCTCCTCGGTCTCCTTCTGTCGGAGTTCCTGGGTTATCTCCATACCCGCGTCGTAGTTCCTGGTCTGCTGTTCGACTTCCCGGCCACGCTTCTTCAGCTGTCGCTGCCTTGAAATCTCGTAGTTGAGCGCCTTTTCTATCCCCGCGGTCCCTGTTATGTTCTTGACCTCCACCCTCGCGCCGCCCTCTATAGAGATGTTCGCATCACTCTTGATCGCGAACTCGCTCTCGGGAAAGTAGACCTCAAGGTACTGGAGCATCCTCGCCAGCTGCTGGAGGTAGGCCCGGGCGCCCTCAGGCGACCGGAAGTCAGGTTCGGTCACTATCTCCAGCAATGGTGTGCCCGCCCTGTTGTAGTCGACCCTTGTATAGTCCGCATCCGATATCGAACCCCCCACGTGTTCCAGCTTCGCAGGGTCTTCCTCGATGTGGAGCCGTGAGATCCCTATCTCCTTCTTCTCGTCCCCTAGCTTGACCTCGATACCGCCATCTTCACCTACAGGTATCTCGTACTGGGTTATCTGGTAGTTCTTCGACATGTCCGGGTAGAAATAGGTCTTCCGGGAAAAGAACACATCCTCCCTGACATCGCACTGGAGCGCCAGTGCGGTCTTCACCGCCTCTCTTAGTACGGCGCGGTTCAGACGGGGCTTGCTCCCGGGGTGGCCGAGACATGTCTCGCAGACGTTCGTGTTCGGCTCTTCTGACTCGGTGTTAGGACAGCCGCAGAACAGCTTGGTATCCGTAGCAAGCTGGACGTGTGTCTCCAGCCCGATTTTCACTCCTTCCATAGTATGAGAATCCCCGGTAAACTCTTTTTTAATTTGCCTGATCAGAGCGCATTCAACGGAAATTTTTCAGCCAGAAGTATAGCTGAAAGCCGCGTCGAACACCTTCTGCTCCTCGAAATGGTCGCCTATCAGGTGGAGGCCAGTCGGCATCCCGTTGCTTGTCCCGTTCGGTACAGATATCATGGGTAGACCTGCCAGATTCGGGCCGACGGTCAGCGTGTCCATCGCGTAGACTTCTACAGGCGACATCGACTCGGCCTCGGATACCTTCGGCGCGATGTTCGGCATCGAGGGCGAGGCAAGGACATCGTAGTCTTCAAACGCGGCCCTGAACTCCTCTATTATCTTCCGGCGGACCTTCGCAGCCTGGAGGTAGTACTGGTCCCGGTAACCTGCCATCCTCGTGTAGGTCCCGACCAGTATCCTCCGCTTCGCCTCCTCCCCGAAACCTTCCGAGCGGATGTGTGAAAAGTATCCGTTGAAGTCGTCGAACTCCTCAGGGTCTGCCTCCATGCCGTACCTGATGCCCGAGAACTTCGCCAGGTTGGTCGATGCCTCTGCCATCGCCAGGACGTAGTAGGCTGGCACCGAGTAGTCCGCGCTCAGGAGAGGTATGTCAACCACTTCCACATCCGCTCCCATCTCCCTGAACTCCTCAAGCGACGCCTCAAAGTTCTCCCGGACGCCCGGCTCCATGCCATCAAGTTCGAGGTACTGCTCTGGAACTCCTATCCTTAGGTTCTCCCGACTCCTGAGTTCCTCAGAATAGCCGGGGGCCTCCCTATCGACAGTGGTCTGGTCGCGTTCATCCTTTCCCGCGATTACTTCAAGCCCCTTCGCAGCACCGTAAACCGTCTTCGCGAGGACGCCTATCTTGTCGAGTGAGTTCGCGTAGTCGACCAGGCCGTAGCGGGACACCCTTCCATAGGTCGGCGTCACCCCGACCACGCCGTTGTAGGCCGCCGGGTTGGTTATGGAGCCTCCTGTCGACTCTCCCAAGGATATCAGGGGACGATCCATCGCCGCGACTATAGCCGCCGCACCGCCCGAGCTTCCTCCGACCACGCGGTCAGTGTCGTGCGGGTTCCTGGGGGTTCCGAAGGCACAGTTGGTGCAGAAAGAGCCGAAACCGAACTCGTCCTGCTGTGTCTTGCCGTAGAACGTAGCGCCTGCCTCCTTCAGTCGCTTCACGACCGTAGCGTCGAAGACAGGTCTGTAATCCTCTATTATCTTCGAACCCGCGGAGGTGGTCACGTTCTCGGCACAGATAGCATCCTTCACCAAGAAAGGAATCCCCGAGAGCTCTCCATCGTTTTCCTCAGCGGCCGCCAACTCCCGCATGAAACCGTAATCTTCGTCCTTCTCCCGGAGTTCCTCCTTGAAGCGGGAGTGGAAATCCTCCTCGCGGTCGCCCTCTATGAAAGTTTTAACAGACATAAAACCGGGTTCTCTCCGAATCTTAAAAAGTCACTCTTCACGGATGCAGTCGTCGACGTGGAAGCTCTTGCCGCACTCACTGCAGGTCGGGAAAAGCGGCCGGTAGCCCTGCCAGACCATATCGCCGCCGCATTCCGGGCAACGCAGTTTCATTACTCCACCCCGTGGAACTCTATCTCCCCGGTTTCCAGGTCGAGCACTGCGACATGGAGTGCCTCCTCGTCCCAGGGTACATGTATCCCTCCAGGATTGACCTCCACGGTGTCGCCATTTTCCCTCAGCTTCTTGGTGTGGGTGTGGCCGCGGAAGACGTAGTCGTACTCGCCGCATTCGAGCAGGGAGTCGGCTATCTCCTCGTCAGTCCCATGATAGATTGCGATTCTCTCACCCTCGAACTCCAGTTCAGCCACATTGTTGAAGAACTCTCCGAACTCTTCGACAGTTGCCTTGAGGTTCCACTCGCCATCGTTGTTGCCGCGGACGCAGTAGAAGTCGAAGTCGGCGTCGAATACCTCCGCGGTAAAAGGTGCGATAATGTCGCCGCAGTGTACCACCAGGTCAACCCTCTCTTCGAAGAACTCGACAGCTTTCCTCGCCACCTCAAGGTTATCATGGGTGTCGGAGACAACTCCTATCTTCATGTGTCCAGCTTTAATCTACAGGCTTAAGAGAGTGAACCCGCATCGATAGAAACATGGCGGAAGTTGATAAAGCGGCGTTCGGGATGGGATGCTTCTGGGGTCCAGAAGCACTTTTCGGAGCACAGGAGGGCGTGATCCGGACGAGAGTTGGGTACGCGGGCGGCGAGAAAGAAGACCCGACCTACCGTTCGCTCGGCGACCACACAGAGACGGTCGTGGTTGAGTACGATACGGAAGAGATAAGCTACCTTGATTTACTCGACATCTTCTGGGACAACCATGACCCCCGCAGGAAGAGAAAGCCGCAGTACCAGTCAAAGATATTCTACACAAGCGACCAACAGAAGGCGCTGGCAACAGAAGCTCTGGAGAAGCGCCCCGATGCGCGGACAGAGCTGGAGACATTGGAACCTTTCTACGTCGCAGAGGACTACCACCAGAAGTACAGGCTCAGGAACTCGCGGCTGATGAAGGAATTCCAGGAAATGACTACTGAAGGGTTCCGGGACTCACCGCTCGCGGCAAAGGCGAACGGCTACGCCGCCGGCCACCTCACCGAAGAAGAATATAACCGTTTCAGGGAAGAACTCGGCTAGACTTTCGGTCCCTTGAACTGTTTTTCCTCGACGTTATCAGTGTTCCGGAAGACCTCTTCCTCATCGAGACATTCTTCCGCAACGTCCTCCCTGGACTCAGGTTCCACATCCACAGGATGGAATGCCGGCTCCACGCCGCCAGTTTCTACCTCGTCTATCTGGCTGAAAAGCTCCAGGATCTGCTCGAACTCTTCCACCAGTTCACCCGCCTCCTGCTCCGAAACCCGAAGCCGGGCGTTCTCCGCCACACGCTTTACCTCTTCTTCTCCAACCATGGTAACTGTTACGCGTTGAAGTTTTTTGTATTATGAAGTATTAAACCCGGCTGTTGTTGAGCCGCGATGAACAGTCTTGAACGGTTTTAGACCGAACATTTATAAACAAGCTATGAAAATGTAGAGTTAAGATAGTAGATTTCACGTTTGGGCGCGTGAAACTGGTCACAGATCAGACGTAACCGAACTCGTTTGGGCGCGAGTTCAACCGAATCGATTCGAATTGGGCTTCGAATCCGATTGGACGTTTACGTATTGGGCGAATGTTCTAAGTTCTAAGTAGAATTAGCTATACCGCTTTAAAAAGGTTAGGTGTAGCTATGCCGAAAAGGACGATACACAATGGAATCCATAATCGACAACAGCCGAACCCAGAAATCCGAGCAGGAAGAAGCTGCACGGACCGAAAATCTTGAGGACGTAAAAGATGCTAAGATCCTGGTAGTAGGAGTTGGTGGAGCAGGAAACAACCAGGTAACCAGGATCCAGAAGAAGAACGTTGAAGGTGCAGAGACAGTAGCGATCAACACCGACAAACAGCACCTGGAGATATCCAGCGCGGACAGGAAGATACTGGTAGGCCGCGACCTTACCAAGGGGCTTGGCGCAGGAGGCCACCCCGAGAAAGGTGCAAGGAGTGCTGAAGAGAACCGCGCCGAGCTGCGAGAACTGTTCAAGGAAGCCGACATGGTATTCATCACCTGCGGACTCGGCGGAGGAACAGGGACAGGCGCAGCACCGGTACTCGCGGAGATAGCACAGAAGGAAGGATGCATAGTGATAGGAACCGCGACGATGCCGTTCGAAATCGAAGGTGCAAGGATGTCCAAGGCGGAGGACGGACTCTACCGCCTGAGGAAACATGTTGACACCGCGATCGTCATCGAAAACGACCGACTGCTCGACATCGCGGGCGACATGCCCCTCGACCAGGCTTTCGGCGTCGCGGATGAGCTGATAACTACTATGATTAAGGGCGTCACGGAGACCATCTCCAAGCCTTCCCTCGTCAACCTGGACTACGCGGATGTACAGGCAATCATGAACGAGGGAGGAGTCGCGGTCGTAGGATACGGAGAAAGCGACACCAAGAACAAGGGCAAGGAGGCTATCCACGAGGCGCTCTCTAACCCTCTGCTCGATGTGGAGTTCCAGGGTGCGAACGGAGCACTTATCCACGTTGCTGGCGGTGAAGACCTCACGCTCAACGAAATCAACGAGGTCGGACAGACCGTCAAGAACCGGCTCGACAGCCAGGCCCAGGTCATCTGGGGCGCACGGGTAAGAGAACAGTTACAGGGCAAAATCCAGGTTATCTCGATAGTCACAGGTGTAGAATCGCCGTATGTGCTCGGAGAACTCGAAGAGGAATCCGAGCCGGAGGTCACTGGCGACGTGAACGACCTGGGGCTCGAGGTGATGAAATAGATATTTTTACGGCGAGGCCTTCACCCCAAACACTCCCTTCCCCCCAATGAAGGCCTCTCCTTCACCTTATCTTCATCGGCAGGGCCTCCGCAGAGACCCTTTCCGGGACACGGATACTCAAAAATCCTCCCGTCCCGGAAAACAAAACACTCCCCTCCCCCCTTAACTGGGGAGGCCCTGCCACTTATCATATTCACCGTTTCTAAAATCTAACCCTCCAAAAACGGTTTAATGGTTTGAGAGGAATCTTGGCTGTGAACGGAAACAGTTTCTACCTCAAGGTCGGTTCAGCGGTACTGCTCTCGGTAGCAGCCGCCTCGATTCTCACCACCTCCACCCGCTACGCAGGTATAGTGGCTGGCCTTGCCGGTCTTTCCGCCCTGCTTGCCATAAAGTCTGCGGTGAAGACCGGAAGGAAGACCGGCAGGACTGAAAGGATGAAGGTAAGTCTCGTTACCGCCGGTATAATGGTGGAACTGCTTCTACTCCTGGGCGCTTTCTCCAATCCTATAATACCGAAGTACGCCGCCGCCATCACGCTCGCGGCCATCGCGTTCTACGAGATACTCGACCTGGAGGTCAGGCAGGAGATCAAGAAGAATTACACGCCCGATATCGGCCGTAACGGTCGGATAGTCGCGCTGGCAGGGGCGCTCGCAGCCTACGAAGTGAACGTATACTACCTTTTCTACGGCACGCTGTTCGTTTTCCTGCTTGCTGTCTACGACTCGCTCAGACTGATCCACCGGCTTTCAAGAGAGCTCTAGATGTCGTAGTATGTCCTGAGGTCGGGATTGGTTTCCGCCGGTCTGATGGAAACGTCCTGACCGTAGACTACAGTGTTTTCGATGGCCTCCTCCCAGTAAGAAGCAGTCCGGGTTACAGAGGGAGGGAAGTGGCTCATCTAACTACTATTTCAGGTCCTCATCTATTTAATTTTTCTTTCCGCCTGCTATTCCATGAAGGCGCCAATCTGTAACGTATGTCTGAAGAGCGACGTGCTTTGTAGCGCGTGCCAGGAGAAGCTCGATGAAGGCGAAATAACCGAGACCGACATCAAAATCTCGCGCATACTCCAGGAGCTCAGCAACGAGTACGGCTCGCTCCGTGACTCCGAGATAAAGCGGGTCTTCGACATGGAGAACGTGGTCGTGATAGCGAC
>CAZAII010000030.1:0-9863 GCA_964485165.1 uncultured archaeon
GGCTTCTCAAAGAATAAAAGCTTGTTTTCCGGATTGGTTGTCAGGAGGCAAAACTGATGATAGACGTCTGGACTCGAAATAATTCTTCCTGCGTCCATCCATCTATGAAGGGTGGGGAGCCCCGATGATAGATGTCTGGACGGAGAAATACAGACCCGACACCCTGGATGAAGTGGTGGGCCAGGAGGACATAATCGAGCGGCTGGAAGCTTTCGTCGAGGAGGAATCGGTACCGCATCTTCTCTTCGCAGGTCCCGCGGGGACTGGGAAGACAACGAGCGCGATAGCGCTCGCAAAGGACCTCTACGGCGAGAAGTGGAAGCAGAACTTCATGGAGACCAACGCCAGCGACGACAGGGGTATCGATGTCGTGCGGGAGAAGATAAAGGATTTCGCACGTACGAAGCCTGTGAACGCTGATTACAAGATAATCTTTCTCGACGAGGCGGACGCGCTGACGAGTGACGCCCAGCAGGCCCTGAGACGTACGATGGAGAGGTACAGCGAGAACTGCAGGTTCATCCTGTCCTGCAACTACTCGTCGAAGATAATAGACCCCATCCAGTCCCGGTGTGCGGTTTTCCGGTTCAACAGGCTGGAAGAGGAAGATGTCCGGGAGTACATCGACAGGATCGCGGAGGGCGAAGGTTTTGAGATAGGTGGAGATGCTGTTGATGCCATCCTGCGCGTGGTGGGGGGCGACCTGCGGCGCGTGACCAACATACTCCAGACCGCGGCCATACAGAAGGACAGTATAGAGGAAGAGGATATCTACTCGGCTGCCGCCTCCCTCCGTCCTGACGAGGTCAACCAGGTGCTGGAGGACGCGCTGGAGGGCAACTTCATGGAGGCCCGCGACACCCTCTCCGAACTGATGATAGAGAGGGGGCTGGACGGTCAGGACGTTATAGGTTCGATCCACAGGGAGCTCTTCGACCTTGATATCAGCGACGAGGGCAAGCTGGAGGTCATCGAGAACCTGGCGGAGTACGAGTTCCGTATCGCCGAGGGTGGCACCGATGACATACAGATAGAGGCCCTGCTCGCCCACATCGCCGATCTGGAGGAGAAATGATGTTGTCAAAAAGCAGGATCCCGGAACGCATTCCGAGAATGCGTTATTGCATGATGAGAGTGTAAACTCATGTGGGTACAGAAATACCGTCCGGAGTCGCTCGACGAGTACAGGGGTGCGTCGAACCAGAAGAAACAGCTGAAGGGATGGATTGACGGCTGGGAACGCGGCGACAAGCCCGTACTTCTCCACGGCCAAGCCGGAACCGGCAAGACCTCGCTGGTCGAGTCACTGGCGAAGGACCGGGGTTACGAGCTAGTTGAGACCAATGCGAGCGATGTGAGGACGAAGGACCGGCTGAAGAGCGAGTTAAAGGAAGCGACGCGGCAGGAGTCGTTTTTCGGCGGAAAGAAACTGATACTGATAGATGAGGTGGACGGGATGTCGTCTACTGACCGGGGAGGTAAACAGGAGCTCCAGCGGATAGTGGAGGAGTCCCGGTTCCCCGTGATCATGACCGCCAATGATGCTTATGATTCTACTATCCGCTCCCTCCGGGAGAAGTCCGAGCTGGTGAAGCTTGACTCTGTGCACACCAACTCCATCAACGCCCACCTGAAGGAGATACTGGAAAGTGAGGGGATAGAGTACGAGCAGGAGGCGGTGAAGAGCATCGCCCGACGTTCGGGAGGACAGATGCGTTCGGCTATAAACGACCTGGAGTCTGTGGCTCTTGGGAAGGAAAAGCTGACGAAGGAAGATCTTGACGCGCTGGGATACAGGGACAGGGAGCAGGACATCTTCGAGGCGCTGAAGATGGTTTTCAAGACCTCGACCGCTTCGACGGCGAACCAGGCCACGGAAAACCTCGCGGAGGACCCGGATACGTTCCTCCAGTGGGTCCGTGAGAATGTTCCCCGGGAGTACCAGAAGCCTGGTGATGTCGCGGAGGCGTACGATTACGTCTCGAAAGCGGATCTATTCAACGGCCGTATAAGGAGGACGATGAACTGGAAGCTGCTGAAGTACGTCTACCTTTTCTCGACGGTAGGAGTGGCGCTGAGCAAGGAGGAGAAGTACGAGGGCTGGACCAAGTACCAGTACCCGTCGAAGATCCGCCGGATGGGTGCCTCGCGCGCCGCCAGGAACACGATGGAGCAGATAGGTTCGAAGGTAGGTGAAAGGCTTCACATCTCTGTCCGGGAGTCGAAACAGATGCTTCCCTTCCTCGCGCTTCTACTCGAGCGAGACCCTGACCTGCAGTCACAGCTGGAGCTGACTGATGACGAGGTCGATTTCATAGAGGCATTCTAGGGTATACATTTAACCCGTAGCCGGGCGTCAGACTTCCTCAGGGTGACGTTGAAGCAGGTCTGTGATCCCCAGAAGGAGCTTTCTGTCTTGTATGGTTCAAGCATGTTAACCAGTCTGTGGAAGTTCTCCCTCTCTTTTGCGTCAGCCATGCTGACCTTCTGGGCTTCTTCTCTCAGGGCGTCTACATCGTAGGCCTCAAGGTCGCTGCTGAACTCTTTTGCCTGTATCCTGTTGATGGTGGATGCAGTCGTTATCAGGATAACGCCTATGACTATTGAGGATATCAGTAGGAACTGTCCTTTCAACGCCTCCACCTGAGGTTCATAACATATGGCATGTAGACGTTGTTTTTCACACTTCCGACTGTAGTAGTGGAGACCTCGGAGTCCCTGTTCTCGCCGAAGCTCTTCCTGTCGCCGATAAGCCAGTACATGGTGCCCGCGAGCAGTCTCCTCTCGTCAACGTTGTATGTGGCTTCGAAGCCTGCGGAGGCGAACCGCCCTATATCCATCCCATCGAACGAGGTCCTGTAGTGGATAAGCTCGGGGTTCTTGCCCTGGTAGACGAACTCTGCAGAGTCACTCGAGTATATCCTGACCTGGTATCTCCTGTTGTTGATCACTATCTCGTCGTTGTTGAGGTAGGTCGACTCGTTGTCCCAGTCCACGTCGCCATCATCGTCCCTGTCTATGCTGAGGCCAAAGATGCCTTTGCAGTTCGCCGCTGTCGTCCCGAGCTCCTGGTTCCAGACCTTGAGTGATTCGGTGCCCGTGTCGGTGACGAAGTCGAAGTCTTCACTGGTGTCGGAGCAGGAACCATGGTTAGTCGGCCCTCCAGGTGGGTCGCCTGAGCTCGGCATGTTGCTCCTGGTGGCGTTCCAGTCGTCGGTGTCGTAGTTCCGGGTCTTGGCGAAAGCCATCTGGTTCCTGGGCACCAGGGTGTTCTCGTTCATAGATGCTATCTTGCCTCCCAGCGGAAGCATGACGCCGGTCGGGTCGCCTGAAAGGCCCTTGAAGTAGTCTTCCACGTCTCTTGAATCCTCAGAGTCCGAGAAGCCGACCTCGTAGAGCCCGACGTCGAAGTTGTTCTGGGCCGTGTGGATACTTCCCGGGTCGCCGTCCTCTCCACTGTTGCCCTTGAAACCGCCTGAAACATTCACATAGTAGGGGTTAGTTGTCCCTGTCCTTCTGATAAGGGCGACCCTTCCTCCCCCTCCGCCGCCTCCGCGGTTGCTGTTGTCTCCTCCCTGTGCCCGTATCTCTCCGCCACCGCTGAACTGGTCTGCCTGAAGTCTCACGCTTCCTCCGGCACCTCCACCTGCTCCTCCTGCGTTCCCGTCTCCCCCGTTCGCCAGGATGCTTCCGTCCAGTGTGAGCTCTCCGTTGGCCTTTATCCAGACGCTGCCGCCTCCGGTGCCTCCCCTTCCTGGAGCATCGGTGTCGTATCCTCCTGCCGAGCCAAGCCTGTCGGCGTCAGAAGCGGCACCGTAGGAAGGACCACCATCGTTGTGGGCGTCGGAATCTCCTCCTTCACCACCGTATCCTCCTCCCCCTGATACCGCGTCGGACCCACCGGCTCCGGGTCCATGATCCTCCCAGGCCGAACTGTTGAATCCCTGCTGTGATGACTGGATGGTGCCCTGGATATCGACGGGGCCATCAACCAGGAGAAGAGGAGAGTAGTCCTCGTAGTCCTCGTTAAGGCATCCGCTTCCCCTGAAGGAGGTGTCGCAGGCCTTGGGCGTGTTGTTGATGTTCACAGTGGCTCCTGATTCGACGGTAAGACTTGTGAGGAGGTATTTTCCGGGACTGTAGGTACAGCTCGTTCCGCTGGTTATAGTTACGCTCCCTGTGGTGGGGCAGGTGGTCGATGGGTTGGAGGATGTGCTTGTGAGAACCGGCAGGTCTATCCACCTGAAACCTGTCTGGTCCAGGAAGTTGAAGTTCGTGAGATCTGGCTCCTGGAGGTTGGCCAGGAGCAGGATAGAGTTGCCGTTCTGGAGGTATTCGTTTACACGGCCCAGGTTAGCATCTATCTCGGAAAGGGTGTCATCAGGGGCGGGTGCATCTTCCCTGAAGACCAGGACATCGTAGCTGCTGAGGTCTGTGCCTGTAAAGGTGAAGGTGTCGACCTCTGTGTCGGATTTTATGCCGTTTACGGGCTTCTGGAGCGTGTTCCTGAAACTGGCCGGCTGGTCTGCGGGATAGACTGTGAAGCTTCCACCTGCGGGATCTATTGCTTTCATGTCATAGTGGTTGTCTGGCTCGGTGTCGGTGGTATTGCCCCAGAGGAAGAATTCGTCGAGAAAGAAAGGCCCTTCGCTCGCCCCGAACTGGCAGTCTGTTCCGTTGTCCACCCAGAAGGTGTCGTAGTCGATGTTCCCGTTGAAACCTGCGGATTCCTTTGGGTCGGAGTCAGTGACGTATATCCTGATGCCGTGGTAGGATTCCCGGCTGCCGCCTGTATCTTCGGTCCTCTTTATGGTGTATTCGGACTCCAGCTCTTCTAGGTCTCCCTCACAACTGTCTCCGGCTGTCACGTCGACCAGGCTTTCGGTGTAGACATCTCCTGGCAGGACGTGGAATCCTATGCTGGATTCCTGTATCGGCAGGTTTTCAACATTACCTGATACCTCGATTCTCCCCTTTGAAAGCGTTTCCGCCACGGTCTGTATCGAGCCTGTCTCACCGTTACCGAGGAACTGTTCGAGGTGTCCCGTCTTTTTCAGAGTGTGGCTCATGTCCTTTGCGGCTATCTGGTCCTGGAAGGTGTCCCAGCTCTGTGGTGGAGGACTCGAGAAGCTCCCAAGGACGAACACGAAGAGGGTGATGGCGGCGATGAAGGCCTCTATGGTGTATCCTATTCCTTTCCTGTTCACCATGAGAGCACCTCTATCCTCATGGGTTCGTCTTCGAGGGCCGCGTACCTCTGGAACCTGATAACCGTCGAGTCAGAGTCTACACGCGGTCCAAAGGTTTTCCAGTTCTGTGAGAGTATGACCATCGCTCCCCTTTCCTTGTTCCTGTTCTGGAAGGATGCGAGTCTGTAGCCTGCCTGATCCCCGTAGAGATTGAATTGTTCTCCCTGGTTCGCCACGATGCCGGTTGTGAAGTCCCAGTTGGAGGAGACGTAGGCGGCGTCGTAGAGACCGTCGTGTGAGACCACCAGGAAGCGGTATATGGAGCCGTTGAGTGTTTCTTCACCGTAGTGTACCGTGTTACCTGAGGAGGAGTAGTAGGGACTTGAGGGTTCTGTTATAGGTGGTGATGAGGGAGGATTGCCTTTCAAGAATGAATCCTGTGTGTCGACTATGGGCATCCAGGTGAAGTTGAAGCGGAACTGGTTGCTCGCTTTAGTGACGGTCTTGAACTGGGAGTAGTTGAAGTATTCTCCGGAGACCAGGTGGTCGAATGTCTTCAGTCTCTCTATCCTGTCACGGTCCAGTTCCATGAATCGGGGGCCGGATGGGCCGTTTTCTGCAAGGCCGAAGGCTGTTATGCTGTTTATGGTGTCGTCGCTTGTATGCCAGTCGCTTCCGCCTCCACCGTGCTGGTGGTATCCGGAGGTGGTGAGCATCTGTGTCGTTATCTGCCGTGCCTCAAGGTTGAGGGAGGATCTCTGCGTCGTATCGGAGATGTCTGGAAGGGTTCCTGAACCTACCGTCATCACTGCTCCGAGCGCTAGCAGGTAGACGAGTGCCGCTGCCAGGAACTCGAGGTTTACCTGTGCTTTCTGGTTCATTCAGACACCTGAGAGCCCTACGGCGTACATGAAGGCGACAAACGCCACGGGGAGCATTATAAGCGCGTGTTTTACCCCCGCACTGGGTGATCCCTCTGCTATCTGGCCTGCGACCGCGCCGGTGCATGCGCCCTGCACCATGAGCATCGCGAACAGGAGCGACTTGTAGTACGCCATGTTGCCGTAGTTGTAGGTGGTTGCGAAGTCGCTGGTGAAGGATGTCAGGTTAGCGGGGACGAAGCCGAATAGCTTTGACATCTGGCAGAGAGGTGCAGCAACACTCACGCTTGGGCCGCAGAAGTTGGTGGTTCCACCTCCTCCGTCATCACCGAGGAACTCCAGTCCCTGTAGCGCTCCTTCCTCGGCCGTTCCCAGCCCGAGAAGCTGTCCGAGCATGGTGTAGAGACCGATTGTTATCCCGATGAATAGCAGGTAGATTATGTACATTATGAAGATCTGCTGTTTGATTTTGGAGTTCTTCTGCTGTATGGTTTCCTTCAGCTGGGTGGAGTCTTCTGCTATCGCCTCGATGGTCTTGGTGATGTCGCCGCCGCTCCTGAAGCTCTGTAGAAGGATTGAGACTAGCTCCTGTATAACCGCGGAATCGCTCATACGTTTTGAGAACCGCTCCATCACCTTTGGGAACGGTATACCCCATGTCAGCTGGTTGTGTATCTTGTTTATCTCACTGTTAAGCCTGCCGTAGTCGGTCTCTTTGGCTGATTCGAATGCCTGGAGGATGGTCATGCCGCCTCTTTTCGATTCGGCGAGGTCTTTCAGGAACGAGGGGAACTGGTTCTCCATCTCCCTTACCGCCCGGTTCTTCAGGAACGAGATTATACCGTAGGGCAGGATGCCGATTATCAGGCCCAGGATGGTGACTGCACCTCCTAGCTGTGGGTTGGCGATGTTGTAAAGCAGGATCCCGGTTACTATCAGTATGCCGCCGACCGCTATAGAGGAGAATACTACCTTGTCTTCCGTGGAGTAGCCGGGCTGGTACTCTTCTTCCTGGAAGAAGTCTATCATCCGAAGCCACCTCCAGCGGTTCCTGCAGGCTGAAGCCCTCCGGATCTCACCGTATACCACCTGGTGCCAGGCCCTGCACCAGCAGTATGAACATGCCGGAGATCAGCGGTAGACCTATGAATATTGACAGCATCTGGATGGTTGCGATTGTATTGGGGGCCATGCCGCTACCGAAGGTGCTCATAACGACGCTCATAGCGGTGAAGACGATGGAACCAACGATTACGACGGTTATGTACATCTCGACAAGTAGCGAGAGCTGTTCCGAGAACTCTTCCACTCTGCGACGGTAATCGTTCATCAATCGATCGGCGCGTTCCTGCAGGAAGACACGGAGCGATCCACCTGAGGTCAGCACGTGGTTTATGCCCCACATCAGCTCTTTGAACTCCTGGCTTGGCGTTCTCTCGGCTGCCCTTCTCAGAGCCCGGCTTATGTCCATGTTGAATGTCTCTATGTCCCGTGCTATCTTCTTGGCTTCGTTAGCAACCTCTCCGTATTCTTCGACCTGCGAAAGCACCTTGAACAGCTGGTCGATCGAGGTGCCGGTGCCTGCGAGCGTTGACATGTACATAGTCGCGAACGGTAACGTGTCCTGGATTTTTGACGCCCGGTTCTTTATCATGATTGACGGGTATAGGTAGAAGGTCATCAGCGTGCCCGCGCCGAGCACCAGGGATAACGCGATGCTGTAGATCATACCGGTGAGCCCTGAGCTGAGGGCCAAGACGCTTCCTATGACGAACAGCCCGAATACGGATACGATTATGGTGGAGAATATAGTCATGCTGACGTACTCGGGGAGGGAAACTTCGATGTTGGCCTTAGATAGCTGGGGTCTCAGGTCCTGGAAGTAGTCCAGGTAGTCGAGTACGTAGCTTCCGATCTGGTCGTAGCAGAAAGCGGCGTACTGCTCAAGCATTCTCTCCTACTTCTATTTGATCTTTTTCGGAGTTTAAGGTCTGGTCCACCTGTTCCAGTATGGATCTCGGATCCGAGTAGTAGCGGGAGATTATGTTTCCCACCTTCCTGTAGTGTTTTATCTGCTGGTCCTGCATCCAGTTCAGGACGTGCTGGCGGTTGATCAGCTCTTTCTGGATATCTTCAGGATCCATTGCCGACTGGTCTACGATGTCCTGGAGTATCATGGAGTTGTTTGCGGTCTCGTACTCGTCGGTCTGGGCATTCCACTTGAAGACCCTGTTCGCATCTATCCCCATGTTCTTGTCGTAGCCCCGTACCTCGAATATACCCTTTATCCTCCTTATATAGGAGCCCTCTCTGCGTATCCTTGCGATAAGCATTATGGCATCCAGGGTTTCGATGAGGGAGGGAGAGAGGTCGATGGGCTTGGTCGTCAGGCGGTCCATCAGCATGTCTAGCGAATCGGCGTGGATCGTTGAGAGCCCGGTGTGGCCTGTTGCCATCTGCTGGAACAGGATGTAGGCCTCCGCACCACGGACCTCACCGACGATGATGTACTCTGGACGCTGTCTCAGCGACTCCTTCAGCAGGTCGTCCATTGATACCTCGCCGCCTTCTTCCGCGCTGGAACCAAAGCCGCTCCTGGCGACCTCGGGCACCCAGTGCTCGTGCGGCAGCCGCAGCTCTGGGGTGTCTTCGATTGACACTATCTTCTTGTCAGGGCGGATAAACAGCGAGAGGGCGTTTAACTGCGATGTCTTGCCTGCGCCTGTCGTCCCCGCGACCAGTATGGATTTCTCGTGCTCGACCAGCGTCCAGAGATAGCTGAGTATCTGCGCGTTTTCGGTCTCGAAGTCCATCATGTGGATAGGTGTGAGCGGGTCCTCCGTGAAACGCCTTATGGTGAAGTTGGAACCCTTCCTCGCGATATCCGTCGCGAGCGTTGCCTGGACACGTGAACCATCGGGTAGAGCGCCGTCGAGCAGTGGCTTTGAAACCGAGATGGAGCGGCCGGCGCGCTGTGCCAGCTTCATGACGAAGCTGTCGAGTTCGTCTTCATCCTCCCACATTATACTTGTCTTTATCGACCCGAACTTGGGGTTCCTGTGGTAAGCGTAGACGGGTATGTTCGTGCCGTCACAGGAGATGTCCTCCACCTCTTTATCGTTCATCAATGGCTGGAGCTTCCCCAGACCTGCGAGGTCCCTGTGGGTGTAGTAGCGTATGACTTCTCTCTGTCTATCGGTGAGGGAGATGTTGTACTTGTCGACGATCATGTCTATCTTATCTCCCAGGTACTCCCGGGCGTCTCCATGCTCGAGCTCGTTGAAGTCGACGTCGAATGTGCGCTCCAGTATCTTTCTTATCTTCTCGAGTATCCGTTCGGTCTCCTCGTTTATCTCGGGCTCTATTATGTTGTAAACGAGTTCGCCTATCTGGTCGTTCCAGGTGATGTGGGCCCAGGCGTAGACGGTGTCGCCTTTCTCGGGATCAGCAGGTATCAGGGGATAGGAGATATCGACATCTGTAAGTCCGCCGTCCTCTCCCTCGTTCTGCTCCACCATCCCCGGGATGTAGGAACCGGGCGTGGGTAGCCTTATGCCTTCATGGTCTATCTCCTTCTCTTCTTCCTCGTCCATGAACCATTCGGGATGCTTGGCCTTCCTAAGCCGGTTTATCAGGTGACCCATTTCGAGAGACATCAGTCTGCCCTCAAGCTAAATTCGTTTCCTCTTTTGAATACTTTTACTGAGCCGCCTTCGACTGAACCTGTGAAGATAAACCTGTTTTCGAGGTCGCCGAAGCTGGAGTCGTAAGTGCGCCGGCCTGACTTGATCTT
>CAZAII010000031.1:0-9224 GCA_964485165.1 uncultured archaeon
ACCACCCCTTTATAGGAGAACACAAGATCACCGACACCGCCTGGAAGATACCGGACGAGCAGGTCGATATAGACGTGGAAGGTCTGACGCCGTGGGAAGGGCTCCAGAGAGGTAGGACGGATAGAGAAGACGTATGGCGGGCCTACGCAGACAGCCTCCGGGAGGTCTATCCGGTGGCGAAAGAGCTGGGCCAGGAACTGGAGGGCAAGACTGTCATAACCTCCGACCACGGCAACATGATGGGAGAGCAGGTCTTCCCACTGGTTTCGGATTACGGCCACCGTCCCGGAATCCTGACGCCTGAGAACACCGAGGTCCCCTGGGACGTCCTGCCGTTCAAAAACCGGAAGACGATAAGGGAAAGCGAGGTCTCTTCCAGAGAGAAAGAACAGTCGGAGGAAGAGATAAAGCACAAGCTGAAGGCACTGGGCTACGACTAGGATGAAAATACTGGCGATAGACAAGACGGACTGGAAGCACCCGGGTTCAGGGGGTCACGCGGAGATAGGGGGGAGCAAGGTCTTCCTGAGAGAGGTTCTCACGCGGCTCGCGGAGAAGCACGAGGTGGAGCTCTTGAGCACGAACTTCAGGGGAGCGAAGAAGCAGGAAGTGATTGACGGCGTCCAGGTGAAGAGGACCGGGATACCCGTGGACGGGAACTCCGTGTTCAACTACCTGGTGATGCAGCTTTACGCCAACTACCACGTAAGGGCGGTTGATCCCGATGTGATCCTCTGCTTCAACAGCCCCCTGCCCTGGTTCCTGGGGGGTGCAGGACCGCGTGCGACGGTCTTCCACCACATAAACGGGAAGAATTTCTTCGATTTCTACAGGTTTCCGAAGAACCTTGTTCTTTATGCGCTTGAGGCAGCCGGCATATTCAAGGAGAAAGGCAGGAAGTTGGTCTCTGTGAGCCCCAGCACCTCGGAGAAGCTGGGGGCCGCGGGCCACAGGGAGGAGGATATCACCGAGGTAAGGAACGGGGTTGACACCGGTGAATACGTTCCGGGGGAGAAGTCAGGGGAACGCCGGATGCTCTACCTCGGCCTGCTCGAGAAACGGAAAGGCGCAGACCGGCTGCCCGGAATATTCGAGGCGCTGGACCGGCAGCTGGAGGATTTCACTTTCGACATAGCGGGGAGCGGAAGCCTGGAAGAACGGATCAGGGATTACTCGGAGGGAAAGGAGAAAGTGAAGTTCCACGGCTTCGTGAGCGAGGAGGAAAAGAAGCGGCTTCTACAGGAGGCCTGGGTCGTGATATTGCCCAGCCGTGTCGAGGGCTTCGGACTGGTGGTGCTCGAGGCCAACGCCTCGGGAACACCAGTTGTCGCGAGCGACACCGAGGGACTGAGGGACGCCGTGGAAGACGGCAGGAACGGCCTTCTTTCGGACGCCGATGACTTAGAGGGATTCGCGGAGGACGTATCCCGCATACTGAGCGACCAGGAGCTGAGGGAGAGACTGAGTTCAGCAGCCCGGGAGGTCGCGGAGGGTCATTCCTGGGGTTCCTCGGTCGATGAGCTTGAAAAACTGCTGGAGCGGCTCCAAGATAAAAACGATAGTTGACTGATTGAATCCATGAAGCTGTCAAGAGACGCCCTGACATTCTACCTCTCCCGCATAATAATCGCGGCGCTGGCGCTCGGCGCCCACATCTACTTCGTCCGGGTCCTGGGCGCGGCGGGCATCGGCGTCTTCTACCTCTTCCTCTCGCTGTTCCGTATATCATACCAGAGCACCTCCGAGGGTATAGGCATAGGCATAGCCAAGCTTACCGCGGAGAAAGGGGAGTCCTATCTGGTTTCCGGTGCGCTCCTGATGCTGCCTGTCCTGACCGTCTTCACAGGGCTCGTCTTCCTTCTCCAGCCCTATATCAACAGCTATGTCGGGATAGGTACCGCGGCCTACTACCTCGTGACCGCTATCTGGGCAAGCGCCTTCTCCGAATCCCTGTTCTCCCAGGTCCGGGGCGAGGAAAAAGTGGGAAAAGCAGGACTGATAGACTCCGCAGGCAAGACCGTCGAGGTGGTGGCCCAGGTCGCCCTGGTCTTCATCGGGTGGCAGGTCAACGGTCTTCTCACAGGCTTCGTACTGGGGTATGTCGCGCGCGTATTCCTCTTCAACTTCCAGAGGGATTTCCGGCTCCACTTCCCCTCGCTGGACAGGGTGAAGACCATACTGGAGTTCTCCCGTTCGTCCTACCTAGACAACATAATCAGCGGGAGGCCGATGTGGGTGGACCTGCTGATAATCGGCCTCCTGCTGGAGCAGTTCGATGCAGGTATCTATGGCACCGTCTGGCGGATAGTCTTCGTAGTGGTGATGTTCGCCGACAGTATAGGTGAAGCCCTCCTGCCCGAGGTGAGCAAGACAGGTAAAGAGGTCTCAAGGGAGGTCGCGCGGCAGGCGCTGGCTTTTGCCCCACTGCTGGCGGTGCCAACGTTCTTCGGGAGTCTGGTTATAGGACCGGAGATGCTGGTCATACTGTTCGGGGGTGATTTCGCAGGCACAGGTCTACTGCTGCCACTTGTGGCGCTTTCCGGGGTGTTCCTCTCGATCCACAAGAACATGATATACACACTTTACGGCCGTGGGAGACCAGACAGGACTCTCAGGATACACTTCGCGGGGCTGGTGGTGAATGTCGTCCTCAACCTGGTACTGATCCAGTACCTGGGCCTTATAGGAGCAGCGATAGGAAGCCTGGCAGCGACCGTACTTGTGACATCGATGGCGGCCCGGTTCCTGAAGGATGGAGACGGTTTCCTACCTTGGAAAAGATGGTCCTACCAGCTCTCCGCGGGGCTCGTTATGGCAGGGTTCGTCCTCGGCCTGGAGCACCTGGTGGGTCTGAACAGCGCGGCAGAACTCGCCGGTTTGATACTCTCCGGCGCGCTTATCTACTTCGGATCCCTCTGGGTCATTGATACCGATTTCAGGACGCGGCTGGGAGAATTATCGGGTATAATCTAGACCGCTATCCGTCTTCCTCGTCTTCTTCCCTTTCCTCCGAGTAGGGATCCTCCACCCGGACGATGTCCTCAGGGATGTACGGGAAGGATATCTCAAGGACCTCAGCCACCTCGCTGCCTATGTTCTGGAGCTGGTGCTCCTCTCCTGCACGTATTACCATCGCCCTGCCTCTCTGCAGGTCCTTCATGTCGTCCTCCTTCCGGATGACTATGTTTCCCTCCTCCAGGTAGAGGATGTCCACCTGCTCCTCGTGGTAGGAGTAGGAGGTCATCTCGTCAGCGTTTATGACAAGTCTCCGGATTCCGAGCATCCCGGTGCGGTCGCCTATGTCGACCTGGGTAGATAGGATATGCTCCTCGTAGCCCCATGGCTTCTCTATCCTTCCCATGGAGAAGCAGATGCGGTTTAAGCTTCTTATACGTGTTTCCTGTAGTACTCTACGGTCTTCTCAAGGCCTTCAGAGAAGCTGTATGATGGCTCGTAGCCGAGGCGCTTTCTCGCCCGCGAGATATCGGCCTTGGTGCGGTCGACGTAGTTGTCGATGGGGTTGTCAACGTACTCCGGCTCTATATCCTTCCCGAGTATATCTCTCAGCCTCTCCACCACCTGGTTGAAGGAGGTCTCGACACCCGTCCCTATATTGAAGTAATCGCCGTCGATATCGCTGTCCTGCTCCGCGGCAAGCATGTTTGCCTCGACAACATCCGCGACATAGGTGAAGTCACGGGTCTGTGTTCCATCCCCGAATATAACCGGTCTCTCACCCTTCATCATCTTCCACAGGAACTGCGAGACGACATTGGCGTACTTGCCCTTCGCACGCTCATGGGGTCCGTAGACAGAGAAGTACCGGAGCCCTGTAGTCTGGACATCCGATATCTGGGAGTAGACCTTCGCATAGAGCTCCCGGGACATCTTTGAGCCAGTATACCTGTTGGTCGGGACCTCGCCCGAGTCCTCGACATGGGGTGGCTCAACGCTGCCGTACATCGAACTTGTGGAAGCGTAGACTATCTTTTCAACATCCGCGTCCCTTGAGGCCTCGCAGACGTTGATGAAACCACCTAGGTTTACCTCCATACCCTTGTAGGGCTCGTCCTTGTGCATCGGTGCGGAGCTACGGGCGGCCTGGTGGAAAACGGTGTCGCATCCCTTTATGGCGGATTCGACTGCTTCCATGTCGGTTACAGAAGCCTCCACAAATTCGATATCGTCCTCCACCGCGGAGAGGTTATCGCGTGAGCCGAGGTAGAGGTCGTCCAGTACCACAACCTCGACGCCGCGCGCCACAAGTTCTTCAACAACATTTGAACCGATAAATCCCGCTCCACCAGTCACTAGGGCTCTGTCCATAGATATACTCACCGCCTAAATGCTTTTTATTCTAACTCGGACCGGCGCGGCAGGGAAGACATCGCACCCTTCGCAGTGGTGGAAAGCGATGCAGCCTTCACAGCCTTCTCAAGTGCCGCCTGACTGCCTTTCTCCCGGAAGGCGAGGTAGGCTCCTGTCAGGGCGTCGCCCGCACCGGTGGTATCCACGACATCGACCTGGGTGGCGGCGGCCCTGAACCTTCCCTCCTCCGTGTAGAGAATCGCGCCCTCCTCCCCCTGAGTGACTATTATCTCTTCAACCTGATCTCTCAGGGATTCAAGACCGCCGAAGAACTCTATCTCCTCTTCTGCGGCGGTCAGGATATCAACATGGGGTATGACCTTCTCCAGATAAGCCGCGTAATCGTCGCCCATAAGGTCCTCGCGGAGGTTGGGGTCGAAGCTTATCCTCGCGCTCTCGCCCTCCAGTCTTTCGAGTATGTTCTCCGCCGTTTCAGGCCGGGTGAAAGGAAGTGAGCCGACATGGAGGATATCAGGCGACTCGAATTCAAGCTGTCCTGGGTGGATGTGCTCGTCCGCACCCCTGTAGAAGACGAAGTGGGGCCGGGCCTTCTCATCAAGCGAGGCGAATGCCAGCGTGGTGTTTTCTTTTTCTATCTGGGCTATCCTCTCTGTTGATATGCCCTCTTCTTCAACAGTTTCAAGCAGGAACTCGCCGAACTCGTCCTCCCCCACTGTCGCGACCAGCTCCACGTCAGCGCCGAGGCGGGAGGCCGCGACCGCCACGTTCGCCGGGGCTCCTCCCGGCCTCTTCGAGAACTCCTGGTTCTGCTTCAGGCTCTTCCTCTCTTCCCCTATCTTGTCCACCAGCAGTTCCCCGATACAGGTTATCCGTACGATAGGTCAACACCCATGCTGTCCGCCGCATCTTCCAGCTCGGACCTTCTTGTTTCATCGACCAGTTCGCCGACTACTATATCTCCCGAGATATCGAATCCGTACTCCTCCCGGAGCCGTCGGGGAGAGATCCTGTATTCGCCGTCATGAGCCAGTTCGTTCGTCAGTGCGGCGACCGTATGACCTTCAGAGTTGTCGATGACGTATACAGAGGCCTCGTCCACTTTCTCTAGGACCTCAGGGCTCTCCCCGATCGCTATGCCGTAGCCGCCGGTCCGGTCGGCAAGCCTGAAGCCCTGGAGATCGCCGTTGCTGTCACCGAGGAAGATAACAGGGTTTTCTTCCACGCCGTTCTCCGCGAGTGCGGCGGCCAGGTTCCTGTCTTTCTCACCCTGGCCGTTGTATACCGGTTCCCCTCCCTCGAAGCTGCCGGCTATCTTCATGTCGAAGTAGCCGTTGGTGGTGGTCTCCACTACCGGCATGTAACCCGCCGAGGAGGCGATGTTGGGAAGCCCGTTCTCATACCTGTGCTCTGCTATAGCGTTGAGGCCCTCTCGAGGCGGAAGCTCAACCTCTGGGACGTGTTCATGGAGCCGGTAGAAAAGTCCGGGGTTCTGGTCCCGGAGGCTGTGGAGAAAGGTTACAAGCTGGTTGCTGTGACCGCGCGGAACCGCCTGGTCGACCTGTTCCATTATATCCCCGTAATGCCCTGCGCCCTCAACAACCCCGGCCTCCGTGAACCAGCGCGCTCCAGAGTCACCCTTCACGAAGGTGTTGTCGACATCCATCGCCACGACCGGCTCTTCCTCGCCTACCTCATCGATGGCCCCCCTGTAAATCGCCTGTCCGATATCGTTTTCAGAGTCTTTCACGTCTACCAAGACCTCCTAGCAGCGTTCAGGTATCCAGAGCTATCAGCCATAGTATTACGATGTATTACCTATCGTTTTTAAAGGTTCTGTGGTGGAGGATTTTTATCCAGAGTTCCAGAACCTATGGTCATGAATAAGGACCTGCTCCGCTCCATACTGATGCAGGAGTCCCGGGCCTACGGCTTCACGATAGCCTTCTGGGGTTCTGGAGCCATTCTCATAGGCACCTTCGGCGTGCCTTCCATAGGCGGAGTCCTGGCATACGGCTCCGGAGCCGTGATAGGGTTCGGAATAATCTCCCTGATCGCCTTCGAGCGCGCGCTGGGTGACGTCGAGAAACCGCAGCAGAAGTACCTGGTGCTGAGCATGGTCCACTACCTGGCGGCGCTCGCACCCATACTACTGACCTACCTCTACGTCGGTGTTATAGGCCTCGGACTGATGGAGAGCTTCTTCCTTGCCGGGTTGTCAGTATCCATAACCTATAACCTTTTCATGATAGCGGAAGAATACCTGTCGGAGAGGGTCAGGCATGTGGAGAAACGGCTGATAGAGATAGAAATGTTCTAGTCCCCGATATCCGTCCACTCCCCGCCGTATATGTAGCCAGCGAGCTCCCCCTCATCCGCGAACTTCTCGAAAACGGTCTCAAGGCTATCGCCGTCCAGCCGGTCAAAAATCCCGGGTTCAAGTACGTAAGTGCCGGCGTTTATGAGCCTGGAAGGTTCCTGGCCTGGCGAGGGCTTCTCCTCGAACCCAAGTATCCGGCGGCCCTTCAGCCTCGCGACACCGTAACTGGAAGGGTCTTCTACCGTGGTGAGAGCCATGGTAGCGACGGCATCCTCCTCCCTGTGGACAACCAGCATCTCCTCAAGGTCGACATCAGTTATCACGTGCCCGTTCAGGAGCACGAAGGACTGGCCGTCGATCTTTTCCTCCGCATGTTCCAGTGCTGCGGCAGTGCCTCTCGGGGTGTCCTCGGTCACGTACTCGAGCTCCATGCCGCGGTAGTCTTCGTCCAGTACCTTTTCGATCTCCGACCTGTTCCTGCCGGCAAGGAGCACGACCCGGGAGATACCTTGACCGTGGAGGTGGTCAAGTATGTGTTCGATGACAGTCCGTCCCTTGTACTCCTCCAGCGACTTCATCTCGGGGTCTCCGCAGAGCACGACAGCGGTCTCAACACCCCTCCTCTTGAAGTGGTCGGACAGAACGTCCTCGACCAGCTGTGACCTGTTCAGGTTTTTCCTTTCAGCCTCGCTGTCAACCTGCTCCACCAGGTCTTCCTCCAGCGTCAGAGAAATCCTCTTCTTCCCCATGAAATAGAATTGTCACACAGCTTTTAAACTCTCAGGCCGTGAGAGCCGACAAATCAGTAATCGCTGAAGTTGTAGTCGTAGTCGGTGTCGTTGTAGTCGTAATCGTAGTCAAAGCCGTAGTCCCAGCAGCTTGAAGAGCTCTTGCTGCCTCCAGCGTAGACCACCATCTGATTGTCGCCGTCCACCTTCTGGCTGTCGCTGAGCGTGACGTTGGTGGTCTCGCCCGCGGTGAGGCTAACCGTCTGGTTGTCGTCGTTGACCGAGAGCTTCGCAGGACCGTCATAGGTGAGAGATGTCACCTGGGCCTTGAAGGGATCGCAACGGGCCTTCACCACCGCATTCACAGGTATCTCGACATCGGAAGCGGAGACATCAGAGCTGTGGCTCTCCACCTTCATCCTGAGGACGTTCTGCGTGGTGTTGCCTGCGAGCTCGGACTGCCGTGTCGTATTGATGGAAAGCAGGGCGACGTATCCCTTCTCCTCGTCCAGACAGATACCTGCGTCAGCACCGCCCTCGTAGTAGCTGGAGTTGAGGACATCCGAGGGCATATGCATCGTGAACATCCTGCACGACCTGCCCGCTACTGTCTTCGTCCCGGCCGACCTGATGGTTATGTTGTCGAGCTCCTCCTCGTACCTTTCAGCGTCTGTGAACGAGCCGGTCTCCGAGAAGGTTTCTCTCTCACCCAGTTCGCACTCGAGCCCGGTCTCACCGAAGCTACTGCTGGTCTCGGTACAGGTCACGGTCCGATTGTTGAAGTCGTAGACCGCTATCGTCGTCGAACCCAGGAGGGAGAAAGTAGTCAGCATCTTGGTCCGGCCCTCGTAGCTGTAGTACTCGATATCGCCTATGAGGCCGGAAAGAGCGTCAGAACTCCCGAGAGACATCGAATAGGTGACATGGAACGTGGATGTCTCGGCCTTCGACGCAAGGTCGCGGAACTCCTGCTCCGGGCTCTGGCCTCCAAGGAAGGAACACCCTGACGCCACAACCACCAGAGCAACCGCTAAAACCGGAATTCTGGAGTCCATAATAACCCGTTCGTAACTCCGAATAAAAAAGTAAAGGAGGCGGGCTGCTAAAGCCCTACATGTAGCCGAGCTCCCTCAGCTTGTTCATGATCTCCTTGTCGTCCTTGTTCTGGGCCCTTCCCGCACGTTCGGTCGTGCCCTCAAGGTCCTGGAGCCAGGCCGGCTTCTCATCGCTCCTGTCGGTCGAGACCTCGCTTCCCAGGGAACGGAAGCCTTCCCAGTACTTCGGCGAGATGGGGAGGTCGTTCCTCGTCAGGCCCTGGAGGTCTTCCTCGGTTTCAGGGTATCCTTCCTGGCGTTCAAATCCTTCAACGGTATCCGGCACGAGGTGGTGCCAGGTCGCGTCCCAGACATCGCGCTCGTTGAACTGGAGGATGGGATGGACCCGCATGTGCTCCGGGTCGTCGCGCGGCGAGAAGAACTCCTCGTCTCCCCTCGACTCGTGCTCGTCCCAACGGACTCCGTTGATGACCGCCTCTATGCCCTCTTCCTCGAGCAGGACGTTCATGGGGACGGTCTTCAGCAGGTGGTTGCCGGCCTCCGTGTCCATCAGCCAGGGAACCGCCTCGTAGTCACCCACGCGCTCCAGCTCCCTCTGGTTCCTCTCGTTCAGCTGGTCTTTAGGGACCTCTTCCCCGGGCCTGTCCGCCTTCTCGATGAGGTCGTCGTTCCTGGCGGTGACTATATCGAAACCCCAGTCCTCGCTGATGCGTTCAAGATAATCCTCCATCTCATCGAAATGCTGGCCGTGGTCTACGAACATGAAACGGGGCTTCTCCCAGCCGTTCTCCTCGC
>CAZAII010000032.1:0-220 GCA_964485165.1 uncultured archaeon
CTGCGCCTCCTCCGTGTCTATCTTGTTGGCCGCGACTATCATTGGCTTTGTCTCCCTGCGAATCGCCCTCGCGATATCCTCACGGTCCTCTCCATCCCAGCTTTCCGGGTCGAGTTCAAGGTTCATTCCAAGTATGATCTTTTTCACCCTGTTCTTGCCTATGTCGAAGGCGCTCATCTGCTCCGCGAGCTCCTCTTCAAGCTTGACATCGGGCTGGCGC
>CAZAII010000032.1:230-9091 GCA_964485165.1 uncultured archaeon
TTTTATACCCTTTTCCAGGATGTCAAGGTACCACATGTCTAGCTCGTGCTCCAGGAAGTCGATGTCCTGACGCGGGTCGTGTCCTTCTGTCGGTTCGCCTTCGATATCGGTCTTGCCGGAAAAGTCAACTATGTGTATAAGGACATCCGCCTCGTTGAGATCGGATAGGAACTGGTTGCCCAGGCCCCTGCCCTCATGTGCCCCCGGTATCAGTCCCGCTACATCCACCAGTTGTACAGGCACGAACCGGGTTCCGTCGATACAGGCCCCGACTCTAGGATCGCATTCCTCCTCAAAATCGGGCGCCGCGCAGTCCACTCGGACATACGCCTCCCCGATGTTGGGGTCGATAGTCGTGAACGGGTAGTCTCCCTCGTCGATATCATTCATCGTCGCGGCGTTGAAGAAGCTTGACTTCCCCGCGCTCGGTTTACCGACGAGTCCTATCCTGTAGGGCATGAGAGATGAAGAATCTTGAAACGTTATAAAAAAAGGGCGGGAACTCGTTGTTGATGGCAGAGGCAGCGGAACCGTGGAAGGTAGCCCAGAAGGAAAAGGAGATAGTGGAGAGACTGATGGAGGTTTTCGAGGCGCTTGAACGCGTTTCCGAGGTTGAGGACCGTTTCTTCCAGAACGCCCGTCAGGGAGAGCACCCTAACAGGCTCAGGACCAACATCAAGGATTTCAGGATATACCTGGGGGATGACATCCAGCCGGTACTCGAGGATATAAACGATGATGTGAGGGAACTCCGGGAGAAACTCGACGAATCTGAACCTGAAACCGTACTGGAGGTGTTCGACAGGATAGAGAAGGCGCTCGGCCTTATGGAGAAGGAAGAGGTCAGGCTTTCCAAGATACTTGAGGAAGGGCAGGAAGCGCTGGAGAAAGAAGATGTGGATCCGAGGAAGGTCGCAGAAGGCCTCGACGAGTTCGAGCGTTCGGAGGAAAGCCAGGTCCTGGAGGAGATACAGACAGAGCTTGCATACTCCAACAGCAGGCTCGGCCAGCTAGCCGACGCATAGCGTTATTCAGTATTCTTAAAACTTTCGGAATCAGTCAACTCCCTATGAGAAAGCTAAAACTTCCGGGGAGGGACCGCTCCCGTCCAAGGCTTGACGAAAACGACGTGGAGCTGATAAGGGAGCTCGGGCTGGAGAAGATAAAGGAGCAGGCGCGGCAGATAGTCGAGCAGAAGCTCCGGGAACAGCCGGAGACCGACGGCTACCAGACCCCCACCGCAGGTAACCCGGTATACAAGGCTCTACATGCTTGCAATGCCGCGTCGCGCCAGGACCTCTCCAGGGCGCACCGGATACCGGCGGGGAAGGACCTGACCGACTCACAGGTGGAGTCGGTGGTGAACCTCGTTCTCAGGTGGATCGTCCGGGAGTACAACTTCTTCTTCGAGGAGAAGCAGAGACAGCAGAGAAGTCTCTCTGATTTCTGACCGGATATTTTAATCAGGCTTTGCAACCATTAATGCATGGACTTCAGGCAGAGACTGGAAGAGATCCGGGAGAGCACCCGCGAAAGGATAAGCGAGTCCAGGGCAGAGTACCGGATAGCCGATGAGGAGGTGGTAGCTGTCGAAAAACTGAAAGAGGCGGTTGACAGGGTCGATACCGTCCTGGAACAGAAGATCCAGGAGTTCAGGAATCCTGGGTCGACAGAGGACCTCCAGGACAGCATCGGTCAGCTCCAGGTTTTCGTCGGCGCAGAGATGGAGAACGAGCTTGAGGCGGTGGAGAGAAAGATAGGGAATCTGAAAACCGCGGGTAGGGATGCGCCGGAGCGTGACCTGGAAATCGCAGAGGTGGCCGAAGAGGTCATAGAAAACCTGAGATCAGGGTCGATGAGGCTCACCGACGTGCTCAACCAGATGGAGACCAAGCTTGACAGGGGTATGGATGCGGTGGAAGTATCCCGGGAACTAGTGGATTATACTGAGAACTGGAAACAGGAGTTCCTCCAGCCCGCAGAGAGGAAGGCACAGAAGCTGGAGGAAGGAGTCAGCACCGGCTCGATAGCAAGGACGAAGGGTATAAAAAAGAAACCATCCGAGATCAGGTCGAAACTGCCCTTCTAGAGGAATCCCTCAGACTCAAGGTGTCCGACCACGTTGTCCATCTCGACCAGCTCCTCCTCACCTGTTTCCATGTGCTTCATCGTCACTTTACCCTTCTCAAGGTCGCGCTCACCCACTACCAGGACCCTTCTCGCATTGATAGAGTCCGCGTAGGAGAGCTGGTCGCCGAACCCGCGTCCTGTCAGGTCAGTCTCCACTGTAAGACCCTCCGACCGGAGCCTGCTGGCGTACTCAAGGGCCTCCTCCCGGACCGTTCCAGACGCGGTGAGGACGTAGACATCGGTCTCTATCTCCTCTAGAGGGTAACGGTCCTCCTTCTTGAGGAGCTCCACAGTGGTGGAGTAGCCGAAAGCGAACCCGACAGCAGGCACCTCCCTGTTCCCGAAGAGACCTACAAGTTCATCATATCTTCCACCTCCGAAGAGGGCTCTCAGCTCCTCTTCGCTGTCGAAGGCCTCGAACACCAGACCGGTGTAGTAGGCGAAGCCCCTGATTATCGAAAGGTCGATCCTGCACATGTCGGCAACGCCATAGGATTCCAGAGCGTCCGCAAGACCCTGCATCCTTTCCACCGCTTCCTGGGCATCCCCCGGGGCCTTCCGCTCTACCTCTTCCATGGTCTCGGCTATAGGCCCCGAAATCGAGGTGAGTTCATCTACCTTTTCCGCGGTGTCTTTGTCGAGACCCATCCCACGGAGCTCTTCTCTGAACTCTTCACGCGTTATCTTTTCCTTATCGTCGATTACCTCTCTCATCACTTCATCCCTGTTGTCGACCCCAAGCGACTCAAGCATCGAGTCCATCAAACCGCGGTCGTTAATCAGGAACTCCACTCGGTCGTCGAGATCAAGTTTCCGGTAGATAGTGGCGGCACAGGCGATTATCTCGGCGTCCGCCTCCACTGATTCTATCCCGAATATATCGATGTCGGTCTGGAAGAACTCCCGGTCACGGCCTCTCTGGACTTCCTCGTACCTCCAGCGCTTGGAGGTGTCGAACCACTTCACAGGCGTCTTAAGGTCCTTCCGCTGCTGGACAAGCCGGGCCCTTGTGGGAGTCATCTCCGGTATCAGGGAAATCTCCCTTCCCGCCCTGTCCTGGAAGTTGTACATCTGGTCTTCCATCTCCTCCCCCGACTTGACACGGTAGAGGTCAGCGCGTTCGATGGATGGCGTCTTGTTCTCCCTGAAACCGAACTCCCTGCAGGTCTCCTCAACCACGTCTATAAGCTTCCTCCAGGTCTTCCACTCTTCCGGGTAGCGGTCGTAGAACCCCTTGAGAGATTTTATCTCGTCCATAAAGGGTTTTTCTTCCCCTCTTCTTTTATCCATTTTTCTCACCTCATCCATTCGTCTGCTGCGGCCTCAAGCGGTTCCTTGCTGGCCTGGTCTATTGACTCAACTATGGAATCCGTGAAACTCTCCGCGGTTTTTGAATTCCTATCTTTTTCGACCCCGTAGGGAGTCACAGTATAGGCTGCAGGAAAAGAGATTTCGAGCCCGGAAAAGTTGCCTCGGGGACCGACAGATAGCTCGATTTCTACGCCCCTCGGTGCGGCAAAGTAGCTTCCGTTCCTGACCCCTCTATAAGCCCCATACCGCATCTTCTCAGGCTGCATATTACTGTAGTCGACTGCGAGAGCCTGTACGCGGGGTGTCTCGATAATCGCCAGTCGAAAGTCTCTCTGACCCGATCCAAGGAATGAATCTCCGGACCTGTAGATGGCCTCCTGGATTTCAACCCCTTCAGGAGTATCGTAGAAGATAGGTCTCATCTCAGACATCCAGGAAAACCTCCACCTCTCCCTCCGAGTACCGGAAGCTCCGGACTGATTCAAGGCTATCGACAAACTCAATCGCCTCCATCGGTGTCTCCACTTGCCGCTTCACTTTCTTTGAGGCCTTTAACTCGAACCAAACGATATCTCCATTCTCAAGCCCCAGCTTCCTCCTCAACTCAGCGGGGATGGTTATCCTGCCCTTGGAATCCATGCAGGAACTGAAGGTGAACGTAATCACCCGGCAGGGTAGAAGTAGAACTATCAGAGTCGGTTTTTACGGTTTCATCGGAATCCGGGGTGAACGTATCCACCGCCCATTTGAATCTCCAACAGTCAACTGATGCCCGATATTTTTAAAGACAGCTGGGAGCTAAGTGGGAAAGGTTACAGATTCAAAAACCTCGGGTAATACAAGGTATTATGGTGTTCCTTTGCGTTGATATAGGCGGGACGAATACTCTTCTGGGGCTTGGAAACGGCGAATTCGAGGTAGAGAAAAAAGTGGCAAGCACAGAGTTCCTTAACGACGTGGAGAAGACTGTATCGGATGTTGTCTCGGATTCTCCCCCTACGGTTGACGATATCGAGGATGTCGCCATAGCAGCCGCAGGACCCATTGATCACGAGAGGGGAGTTTTCTACCCGCCTAACCTCTTCAAGGAGATTGGCCTGGAGGAAGTCCCTCTCAGGGCTCCGCTTGAGAAGTTCGGTGAGGTCAACATCGTTAACGACTGCACCTCTGCAGTTATAGGAGAGTACTGCTACGGCAACTCGCGAGAGAACATGCTATACCTGACTATAAGCTCTGGTATCGGTGCCGGAGTGATACTTGACGGGAAAGTTGTCGAAGGACACGAGGGAAACCTTGGAGAAGTGGGCCATATGCGCGTTTCCGACGAAGACTTTGACTGCGGATGTGGTGGAAAGGGTCACTGGGAGGGTTTCTGCTCTGGGAACAACCTGCCAAGGATGGCGAGAGAGCTTTACGGGAAGGAATTCAACGATGCCAGGCAGATATTTGAGGCCCATGACCGGGGTGACCCGGTGGCGGAGAAGGTTATAGAGAAGATGAACACTTACAACGCGAGAGCTGTTTCTGACCTTGTACACGTATTCAACCCGGAACTTATAGCCTTCGGCGGCGCAGTCGCTCTTAACCATCCCAGGACGATACTCAAGCCCCTCAGGGACTCTATATCCGACCAGGTCATAAACGGCGTCCCGGATATCAAGCTCTGCCACCTGGAGGACAAGGCGGTGATCCATGGCCTGAGGGCAATCTGCAACGGAGAATTTAACTCCAGATAGGACAGTTGTATCAACATGGGAGAGTTCAGCGAACACGTGCTTTTCGGATTCCTTCTCGCCGCGTCAGTCCTCTACCTGGCGGAGAGTCTTGTATCACTGGATTATACCGAGATACTGCTTTCTATGTTCGCAGTCTTCACCGGCTCGGTGCTCCCCGATATAGACCACAAGAACTCCTACGTCCACCGAGCGGTCAAATCACTTATTTGTATAGTGGCCGGGCTCGCGGTCTTCGTCATGGCGCCGCTCCAGCTGCCGGCGAGGTTCGCCGCCGCCGCGACCACTTTCGTCACTTTTTACGTCCTGCTGTCCCTCTGGAAGATAAGACACCGTGGCTTCACACACTCGCTCAGCTTCGGGGTGACCGTGACATCTTTAACGGTTATCGGGAGTGTATACGCGGCTGCTTCAGTTGTTCCAGGCCTGGCGATGGGTATCGGTCTCTTCTCCCACCTGCTGATGGACCGGGAGTTCCGGCTGAGCTAGTCCACTTCCGCGACATCTTCCAGGGTGGCCTTCCTCGAGTCCGCGTTCGAACCCGAGTCGTAGTCCATAACCTCTGGGTTGGTGTAGAGCTCGACGCCGAGCCTCTTCGACAGCTTCTGTGCGAGCGTCCGGTCAGGCTTCAGGTCCTGTTTTTCAATCTTGGAGATCAGTGATGACTTCTCGTTGAGCTCGTCCGCGAGCTCCTTGATCGATATCTCCTCGGATTCCCGGGCCTGCTTGACCTGTTTACCGTAGTCGTCGACAAGCACCTCGTTCTCTCTGGGCCGTGACTTCTTTTTCTTCTTCATCTTCTTTTCCGGGGTGTCGATGGTCTCACCCATATCGGCGCATGACTCACACACGTCGAGTTTAGCTCCCTCGATTTTGGCCTTGACGATAGAACTGGTTTCCTTACCACATAGTTCGCATGATGGCATTTGGTGTCACAGAAAAAGTCATTTCTTGATCGAATCCTTTGTTTGCAGAACTGGTTTCCTCTGTTACAGAGTTAAGGCACGAGTGTTTAATACTTTTCCGTGAGACCTAATGAAAGCGCTAGCTAGCCCGACAGCTTCTGGATGAGGAGGCCGTAGGCCAGACTGAGAGCGGAGAAAAAGAGGAGTCCGGTTCCGAGGAAAAGGAAAGCGGTCTCCGGGCCCGCAGATGACACGGTTTCAGTGGCTCTTGCCCCGGCTTCAGCGCCTCCCTGTGCCATAATACCGGCCTGGTCCTGGGCTGACTGTGCCGAGTATCCTTCTACAGTACCTCCTATGCCGCGCAGGAACATCCTGCCGAGAATCGCGACTCCTACAAAGGAACCTATAGCAGAGGAGGCTATCGAGAACTTGACCTTCCTCTCGTGACCCTTCACTATCGCCCTGGCCTTCCGGGTTGGGCTATAAGTCACCCTTTTCCTGCCTTCCACCGCTTCTTTCTCGATGAGTCCTGCATCGACAAGCTGGGATAGATGGGAGGATATCGTGGACTTGCTTTTCCCAAGATCCCTACTGAGGTTGGTCGGTGTGGACTCCTTTTTGAGCACCTGCCGGAGGATGCTGACCCGGGTGGGCGAGGAAAGAGCCTTGATAGTCTGGAAGTCGAGCTCCATTCTGTAAACTGGATATCGCCGGATATTTTTTAAGCTGTTCTGGGATGTTCGCCAGAGAACGAACAAAAATATTTAAACCCCGAATACCGGTGAGCCAGAACCCAGCTACTCCGAGAATATAAATATGTTCCGGAGATTTTCACCATATCCCAATGACAAAAACACCAGTTAGAGGTCGGGACACGGTGGTTTTCAGGGAATAACTCCCATACCTATAAAAAAGCCGGCTTACAATACCTAATTGGTGAATAGCCATGGTAGATGTACTCAAGAAGTCCGGCGTTCGTGACGCTGCAAGCGGAGTGAACGTGGGCTCTGACTTCTACAGTGCTCTGGACAGTGAAGTCAAGCGACTAATCAGCAGGGCCGTAGAGAGAGCCGAAGAGAACGGACGAAGAACCGTAAAAGCGAGAGACGTGTAAAGCACTCTCGCTCAACCGTCCTTTTTCTCCTTTCTTATTTTAAGGGTGGGAGGGGAGAGGTTTCCAGTAGCGACAGCTAGAGCTCCTCCTGTCGCCTTTCTATCTCTGTCAGGTGCGCTTCCACTTTCTCAAGAGCATCCCTTAGCTTCTCTACTGTCTCCATGTTCTCGATGGGGAGCCGGCCCAGGTCGCCCCCGTTGACCTCCACTATTATCTTGCCGTCTTCCGCAGTAAAACTGTAATCGAGTATATCGTACGGTCCCTCGCTGAATTCGTGAAGTAGCTCTGGCATAAAATCTAAACCGGGCGCGCGGGTTTTATGAGTTCCGGACGAGCTGCCGGACGCGCTTCATCACCTTCTCGGCGGTATCACGCTCCTTCGACTCCACGATTATCCTTATCTTGGGCGAGGAACCCGAAGAGCGTATGAGGACGTTCGAACCGTTCACAGGGAACTTGACGCCATCCAGTTCAGATACATCGTCGAACTCCCTCCTCACGGTTTCCGCGATGCTCTCCATCTTTTCCTGCTTGTCCTCGACCTCCAGGCTCGCCCGGAGGTTGTGGTATCGAGGCACGCGCTCCCTCAGCGAATCGAGTTCTGCAGCGGCGAGAAGCATCCCCGCGAGCGTACCAGAGTTATAGGGGACGAAGTCCGTGAAACAGTAGTGGCCGTTGGGTTCTCCAGAAAGCGCCGCACCGACCTCTACGGTCTCGTATATCACGAAAGGGTCGCCGACACGAGTGTGTAACAGGACTCCGCCGTGCCTCCCGAGGACATCCTCCAACGCCTTCGAGGTGTCGATAGAGGCGACGACCTGTTCGGGCCGTATAATCTCGGCGAACACGCAGAAAAGTTCGTTGCCTCCCACCCACTCACCGCCGTGGTAGAGAGCGATCCTGTCAGCGTCCATGTCCGTTGCGATGCCGATATCTGCATCAGTCTCCTTCACCTGCTTCCTGAGATGCTTCAGGTTGGGCGGCTTCGGGTTCGGTGGATTGATATAGGGTTCGTCTTTGCCCTCCGAAAGATCGACCACCTCCGCCCCCAGTTCCTCAAGCATGCCAGGCAGGAAGGGTGTGGCAGCGCCTCCCATGGTCTCCACGACTATCTTCCTGTCTATGGTGTCAAAGTAGCGCCGGAAGTAGCGCTTAAGGCCCGAGCGGTACCTGGTGGAGGCCTCGTTCTCTATCTTCTCCTCATTTCCCTCACCTTCCACGAATTCCCTCTGCCTGAAGATATCCTTGACGCGGTCGAGATCGGGGTTCATGAAGCCGTTTCCCCGGGGATACATGAACTTGAAGCCGTTGGTGTCCAGGGCAAGGTGTGAGGAGGTGATCTGGACCGAGGGCGCCTCCCTGAGCATCCCGGTGTATGCGGCGTAATCCGTGGGTCCGGTACCAGCGTCAAGCACCTTGACACCCGTCGACCTGAGGCCTTTTTCGAAGTGCTCCTTGAGGTTCCGGGAGGAGTTCTTGGTATCCTTGGAGACGACTACCGAATCCCAGCCCTTCTGCCGGGCAAAGCTGCCGAAAGACCTGCCGAGAAGCCCGGCGAACTCGCCGTTTACCTCCATGGGATAGGCTCCACGGATGTCATACCTCCTGAAGACCGCTTCCTCATCCATCCAGCCGGTTCACCCTCTCCACAACTTCCTTTAGACCGTA
>CAZAII010000033.1:0-5335 GCA_964485165.1 uncultured archaeon
GCGGAGAAAGAGTTCTGTATCCTGTAGCTGTCCACGTCCTTGGTGTAGAGCTCCTTGACCGCGTTCTCCGCCTTTAGATCAGTGTCGTAGAACGCCTTCTCGACCTTTCTGTTGACCGAAGGGTTCTCGCCGAGCAGGAACTTTTGCACATCCCCTGAGGCAGATACAGGTTTCACTCGACCCCCGGTTGCGCCTCTCGGCTGTTTCTTTAGCGAGACCTCGATGTCGACCGGTTTCCGGGCCATGGCTATCTCCCGGGTGTTATCGAGGAAGCTGTCGCTGTCCTCCACCTTCAGCCTCCGCTTCGAATTGACCAGAGAGGTGCGCAGCGATGCTATCCTCTCGATGCCGTAACCCTCACTGTACCAGTCCCGCGGGGAGTCCATCTTCCCAGAGTCTCCGGGGAACTGTGGCGATAGAACACCGGTGTTGACCTTCGGGTAGTTGTGGGAGCCTATGAACACGGCAGGCGGCGACGCGCCGTGAAAATCTTTCGACCGTTCAGTCGCGGGCATCACGCTCTCGAGCTTTCTCCGGGCTTCCGCCGCGCTCATACCTTTCGCAAGTTTTCCGTAGGACACATGTCATTATTGGAAGGCAGTAGATTTGTAGGTTGGGACGGGAAAAGAGATGTAAGTTTTTCGGTTCTTCTTTTAACCAGAGGACAAGTGGCCAAACCAGAGATAAGAGAAATTTACCAGAACATCAGGCAGATAACCACTGCGGAGTACGGTGGCAGGAAGGACGCTATCAGGGCCCTGGAGGCGGAGTTTCCCAGCATGGATTATGAACTGGAGAAGCACAGGTCTATCTGCGACCACGCCCTTACTTCTTTCGGCCTTTCCTACCTGAACGCCCGGAGCCTTCTCGACGACCAGAACGGGTATGACACCGATCTGGAAGAGATAGCGGGCAACTTCGAGGAACTGGTAGAAGAAATAGAATGTGATAACCTGATGACCGACCTGGGTACGGGGCACTGGAGACAGCTCAGCCGTCTCTATATCCGCTATTCAGATGAGAGAACGGATAACATGGACCCCGAAGACTACTACGTCCAGCACCCGCTCCTGATGAGTAAGGATGAACTGGGGCCGGCGACAAGTGAACTAATCAGCGACATCAGCGAAGAGATAGAATCAGGTCCTATCCGAGCTTCCACTTCGGGTCGCGCGAGTCCTTGATGCCGACTATCTCGTCCAGGACGTTCTTCTCTCCCTGTGAAAGCAGTTCCTCCAGGTGCTGGAGCTGTCGGTACTCTTTGCCCGTGAGGTTGACGTAGAGCGACTCTCCTTCATCGAAGTCGCGTCCCACGGTCGCACCTGATATCGATACCGCGACCTCGGATCCCTTCTCAGCCTTGTCAAGGCTCTCGTTCTGCTCCTGGACGCTCTTGACGTTACCTATCCTGTCGCCTTCTCTGTTCATCAGCGATGCGCCAGGGTTCAGGACTCCTTCCTCAACCTTCACCCCGACTACCGCGGGATCCGATTTCCTGAAGACGTGGTCCTCAAGTACGCGGATCTTCGCCGGCCGGGAAACCGACTCGAGAGCCTCGGCTCTCTTCTTCCTCTGGAGTTCCTGCTTCCACTCCGTGTATTCTTCCACTATCTCGTATATCACGTGGCCGCTGAAGAACTCGACTCCCTTGGATCTCAGCTCCTCCTTACCCTGTTCGGTCGTGGCGACGTTGAAGCCGAAGATGGACCGGTACTCGGGCTCCTCAGGGTCGGCATCTATGACGTCCACCTTCGTCACCTTTCCCACCTCGGCCTTCTTTACGGGTATGTCGTTCCTCTCCAGCTCCGCCATTATGGCCTCAAGTGAGCCCAGCGAGTCGGCCTTCACAACTACGCCTTCTTTACTCGTCGAGAAATCAACGGACTCCATCTCCTCCTCGACCTCTTCTCTGGCCTGTTCAAGGTGCTCCCTGTCGGCGGTCCTGACCGGCGACCCGGCCACTATGCCCTCCAGTTCCTTGCCTACTATCTTGACACCTGAAGCCGGCTCGACTTTTTCCACACGGTTGAACTTCTTGTCGACACGTATCTCCTTGAGCGGACGGGGTTCGAGAAGCGCCCTTATCTCTGTTTCCCTGACCCCTTCACGGGTGCCGAAGACCAGTATGTCGTCGCTCCTGATAACGCCGTCGTAGTGTATGACATCTATCGTTGTCCCCATGCCCTCCTCCTGGGAGACCTCCAGCACGGTTCCGCGCCCGATGTCCTCGTGGACCTCCAGGCTGTCGGCGAGGTAACGCTGGGACAGGCCCGCGACGACCATCAGGAGGTCGGGGATGCCTTCACCGGTCATCGCGGAGATGGGAACGACTGCGACCTTTTCCTGGAAATCGTCGATGCGGTCGAAACGGTCCGCGACTATGCCGTACTCGTTGAGCTCTCCCATGAGATCATAAATCCTGCTGTCCATCTCCTCCTGGACACTTTCGGACTGTTCCGGTATCGACTCCATGAAGCACTTCTTTCCCGACTTCCAGCCATGCAGCCTGTCTATCTTGTTCAGGGCTATTATGAAAGGGGTGCCCTGCTCCCTCAGTATCTCTATTGCCTCTCTCGTCTGTGGCTGGACTCCGTCCTCGATGTCTATCACTACGATCGCTATGTCGGCGATAGAACCTCCCCTTTTCCTGAGGGAGGAGAAAGCCGCGTGTCCAGGCGTGTCGATGAAAAGTACGCCAGGTATGGTTATCTCGGTGCCCAGCTGGTCAAGAAGACCGCCGCACACTTTTTCCAGGGTGTCAAGCGGCACCTCTGTGGCACCTATCATCTGCGTGATACCTCCTGCCTCTCCCTCTACTATACGTGACTCCCTGATATTGTCGAGCAGAGTGGTCTTGCCCGCGTCGATATGTCCGAGGACGGAAAGTATGGGCTGGCGCGGCATAGGACTACCTCTTGAATAGGGAGTATGTAAAGCTTTGATAGCCGGTGGCTATAGGTCTTTCGAGGTGTAGCCGTGCTTCCGGTCGTTGCCATAGTTCTTCTGGCACTTGCCGGAGCAGAAAAACAGTTTCTCACCGCTCGCGAGGACGACCATCTTGCCCTTCGTCCTGTCGACTTCGTCGCCGCAGTAGTCGCATTCCATTTCCTATCCCTCCATCTGGGTTTCCTTGATGTGGACGACGTCGTCCTCTCTTATGGGGCCCCGGGCGTTCCTCACGAGTATCTTGCCTTCCTCGTCGCCCTCGATTATCCTGCACCGGATTTTCCTGACTCCGCGGTGCCCCTGCTCGCCTATGACCTCTACTACCTTTGCCAGGACCATTGTGAAACCTTACTCTTCCTCCTTTTCCAGTAGTTCTCGGGATTTTTCGGCTATCTCCTCTACCTGATCACCGGCGTTGCCTACATTGGTAATCGCGACCGCGGCAGACTGCACATTGATGCCCGCGGCGAGACCCAGCTCTTCCTTGTCGGGTACGAAAGTGTAGGGGATGTCTCTCTCCTCCGCAAGAGCGGGGATGTGCATCACTATCTCCTCTGGGGATACGTTGGATGCCAGCACCACCAGCTTGGCCTCGTTCCTCTCGATGGCCTTGGTCACCTCGTTGGTGCCCTTGGCTATCTCTCCCGACTGCTGGGCTGTTTCAACTGTGTTGTAGATTGTTTCCGCAAAAGAGTCGCTTACTTCGAATTCTTGGTATGCCATTCTTGTTAACACCTCTCCATCCTGTCATCAAGGCTGTAAGTGCTTAAAGGAAGTGAAACTTTTTTATATACCACGCGGCTGTATACCGGAGAAGAGCTGTTCTAGTCCAGAAGTTCGAATTTTATCACTTTCACCCGTGTATCCGGCCCTACATCGATGCCGTAGTATCTCCTGTACGTTCTGTACATCTCCCTTTCCGAATCGAAGGATTCGTGGCCCTCCCTGTCTTCCTCCGACAGTCTCCCGAAGGTGGTTTCCTTTACCCGCCGCACCCTTGCCTCCGCGAAACGGCGGCCATCTGTATCCTCCAGCGAGATCTCCTGATCGACCGATACATCCCGGTCATCCCATATCCTCCAGGTAGTGTCCTTCTCACCCTCGAGAATCATGTCAATAAGGTCTTCCGAGAACTTTGCGGAGAACATCTTACTGCTGTTCGGGGTCGAATTCGGCGAGTTTCTCGTTCTCTATGTAGTCGAGCTCTTCTTCCAGTTCCCGGATCATGAGGTTGAGGTCGTGTTTCTTTCTAGAAGTCGACGCCTCGTAGGTCTCGAGTTCCTCCACTAGTTTGTCCATCAGGAGGCTGATAAGGTCCTGCGCGGAGTTGGCATCTCCGTATTCGTCGAGGTACTCGATTATCTCTTCCTTCTCCATACTGGAAACCTCCTATTCCTCGCCGGGCGAGATTATGGTCTCTACCTCGGTCCGGTTGTCCTCGAAGTCGTGGACAAGCTCCCTGACCTGTCTTTCCGTGTCCCTGTCGGCCTGTACATCCTCTTCTATCCTGTTCACCACGGCCTCTATCTCCTCCGAAAGGTAGTGCATCTCCTGTATCATCTGGCTGGCGCGCTCGAACTTCTGGCGCCTTATGAATAGAGGCCCCTTGTCTATCTCCGGTACATTGATCTCCCGGGTCTCGGGAGGCTTGGGTATCTCCTGTTCGAGACTCCCCCCGTCTGCTTTTCGCTCTTTCTCCGGTGAACCAGTCTCCCCTTCTGGAGTATCCGCGGGATGTTCAGGTTCTCTCCCCGGCTGCCTGGACTCCTGCTCCTGGCGAACACTTTCTTCGTGCTGCCTGGAGCTAGAAGATGCTGTTTGCCGCCGGGACTCCTGTCCTATAGACTGCTGGGGACGGCCCTCCCGGTTCCTCTCCTGGGACTGACCTTTTTCCTGCTGGCCTGCCTGTGGAGGCTGGAGCTGCTCCTCGGAGGTGTCTGAAGGCTCCTGTCTCCCTGTCCCGAACTCTTCGTCGAAGCTCTTGTCACCCCCCAAGGAAGACGGAGGGCGGGATATCTCCTGTCCGAAGTTCTCAACATCTCCTTCCTGTCCTGAAGAACCCGACTGCTGCGGTTGTTGCTGCTCTGAAACCTGCTCCTGTCCTCCAGCTCCTTCCTGGCTGAAGTCAGGTTTTCCAGGAGAATGTCCAGGAGTCTCGGCTGAACCTTCAACCGACTGGCCCTCGTTTATAAGGCTCTTTATCTCGTCCATGTTCTGCTTCAGTTTGTCCTTGTTGTCTTTGCCAAAACCGAACATATCCCTGTGGGATTTAAGATTCTCGCGGTTTAAATAATCCCGCTCTAGAAATTGCTCAGAGAGGTCTGATGGTCGATATCGACGAGGGATGACGCCCTCAAACCCAGTCTCCTGAGTTCGGTGTCTTCGGGGA
>CAZAII010000033.1:5345-8863 GCA_964485165.1 uncultured archaeon
AGGTCTTCGGCGTGTACGAAGAGCTTCCTCCTTGAGTTGGAGGTCTTGACAGTCATGGACCTTGTGCGGGTCTCCAGACCGGTGTCTATCCCTATGACGGTAACCTTCCGGAAAGCCTTCCCTTTCTTCTCCAGCCTCTGGAAGACATTTTGAGACAGTTCCCCCAGCTCGGACCTGAGATAGTGGTAGTCGGAGGAGTCCCTGCCAAGGGTCTTTATCTTCGAGACCTGCTTCCTCTCCGAGTCCTCAAGGTCGACAGAACCCTCTCCACGGGCCCTAGAACTGAGAGAAGCGGTCAGATTCCTGCCAAGCTCCGCGACCAGCCGGGTGTTGTCCGCCTCGAGAAGGTCGCGGCAGGTATCGATTCCCATCTCCAGGAGCTTCTCCTCTGTGTTTTCGCCGACTCCGTGGAGCTCTCCGACCGGCTTCTCGCTGAGGAAGTCCCGGGCCTCCTCCGCCTCTATCAGGGTCAGGCCGTCTGGCTTGTCCTGCTCTGAAGCCATCTTTGCCATGAACTTGTTCACTGATATCCCTATAGAAGCAGAAAGACCCATTGACTCTATCTCCGCCTTTATCCTCTTGGCCTGCTGTAGAGGTTCTCTTTCCAGACGGAAATAGGCCTCGTCCACGCTGGTCTTCTGAACCTCGCGTGAATGCGACCTTATGATCGAAATCACCTCGCGGGACTTCTCGCTGTAGTAGTCGTGGTCGACGGGAAGGAAGACGGTATCATCATCCGCCTTCTTCCGTGCCTTCGAGAGTGGCATCCCCGAGCCTATCCCGAGTTCCCTCGCTTTATAGTTGGCTGTGGATACTGCACCGGATGAACGTCCTCTCGTGTAGACGCATATCACCACAGGTCTATCCTCCAGTTCCGGGTTTCTCAGCTCCTCGCAACTGGCGAAGAAGGCGTCGAGGTCGAGGTGTGCGATCCAGCTCATACTGGGTTCCAGATAGGCAGAAATCTTAAAAACAGGTTTCCAGACATCTCCGGCAGTTCCGGGAGTTACGAGAATTTCTCGGTGTGCTCTACTGCGTCCTCAACGAAACTCTCGAAACGTCCGACGTACTCGTCGTCAACTATCTCTCCATCCTCGCTGAATACCTCTCCTACACGTGAAACAGGAAGGTCGGGTCCGGGATGCGCCCTGAATGTAACGGTCAAGAGCCTCAGGTGTTCCATCGCCCTCACACCCCCGAAGCCTCCTCCGCTTACTGTGACGTAGGAGAAAGGTTTATCCTCGTACTCGGGGTAGAGGTAGTCTAGGAGGTTCTTCAGCGCGCCTGGGATCGAGTGGTTGTACTCCGGCGTCACTATGATTATGCCGTCCGCATCTTCCACTTTCACGGCGAACTCCTCCACGTCCTCCGGTGTCTCTGCCTCATCCCTGTAGCGGCGGCCTTCAAGCAGCGGAACATCCTTTTCCTTCATATCGAACAGTTCGGCATCCTGGTCTTTCTCTTCCAGTACCTCGGTTAGGTAGCGTGCTGCGTGTATGCTCTTCCTACCTTCTCTTACAGTACCTTCAATCACCAGAAATCTCATCGGTCTCCTCCCTTATCAGGCCCTCTATCTTCGAGATGTCGAAGCCTTTTTCGGACTCGTAGAGCACCTTGCCGTCGATTGACACCCTGAAGATTTCGTTTTCGGCTGGCACTAGCTCCATCTTGTCGAGGTCGTCCACATGCTCCACCATTTTTCCAACAAGCTGGGTTATGCGTCCCGGGTCGCCACTAGAATAATCCACTGTAATCTTCATCGACATCAACTGGTTCTGACAGCAGCTTTATTTTTCCTGCTCCTCTGGTTTGAAGTCGTCGAGGTCGTACTCCAGCTCCTCTTCCCGGGCCTTGAGCATCTCACGGGCGAGCAGGTAGTAGATCATCGCAAGGGCGTTCTTTGCCTTGTTGTTGGCGGGAATAGCCATGTCGATGTTCTCCAGCGTGTTGCCGGAGTCGGCTATCGCGACCACCGGTATCTTGGCGTCGACAGCCTCGTCTATGGCCTGGGCGTCCTCCTCGGGATCAGTTACAAGTATAACCTCTGGCTCCATGAACTCCTCCGAGTTGGGATTGGTTAGCGTTCCCGGCATGAAACGTCCGATGATGGTGTCCACACCTGTGGCGTCCGCGAAGACCTTTATCGGCTGGGCCGCCTCCTGCTTGCGTCCGACTACCAGTACGTTCTCCGGGTCGTAGCCTGCGAGGAACTTCGCCGCCTCCCTTATTCGTTCGTCGGTCTGATCAAGGTCTAGCACAGCGAGCTGGTTCTTCTTCACGTGGAAAATGTACTTATCCATGTCGCGGTGTGAGGACTTGGTCCCTATGTGGAGACCGTTGGCCAGGTACTCGTCCCTCTCAACCAGCAGCCCTCCTTCTTCTTCAGCCATACTCCGGTTTGAAATACCAACTATTAAATACGGCTCGCTGTCGCGTAAGATTCGGAGAAGATCCTACCTGTAATCCTGGCCTCGCTGCATCGCACGGTCAATTATCTCCCATTGCTGATCTTCAGTTAGCTGGGACGGGAAAGCAATAGTGGCAACCACCTCATCTGACCCCGATCCCATCCCATTTTCTTCCCGCGGGTTGTACGAAAGCTGTGCCCAAAGTCCACCTTCACCATACTCGCTCCACGTACCATCCCTCACAAGGTTGTCTTCGCTTATGAATTCGTAGTCTCCGCTACGACCTATATCTTCTAGGTAACTATCTAGATCCGAGATAGCGGACTCTATGAGATCGGAGGCCTTCTCGGGACCGCTGACCAGAACCCCCACAGTAGTGTTCTTGTAACCAGGCATAACTAGTTGTTATTAAAAAGTAATAAAAATATATCGGTCAGTCGAACCTTTCTATCTCGGGGCTCTTTGCCTCATCCCATAGACGCAGCAGCCGGTTCAGCTTGGCGATCCTTATGTCCGCGATTCCGGCCTTTATCACAGGACAGCCCCATTCAAGCGAGAGATGGCTTATAGTGGCGTCACATGTCTCTCCCGACCGGTGGGATATAACAGGGGTGTAGTCGTTTCCTTTCGCGAGCTCCACGGTCTGGCGGGCGTCGCTGACGGTGCCTATCTGGTTGGGCTTGACTATCAGGGAGTTGCAGGCGCCGTTCTCTATACCCTGCTGGAGCCGCTCCTTATCCGTGGTGAAAAGGTCGTCACCCACTATCAGGGTCTCCGGGTTCCTGGAAGTCAGCTCGGCGTGGATCCGGAAGTCCTCTTCGTCGAAGGGATCCTCGACGTATACCAGGCCGAACTCGTCTATCAGCTTCTGGACGAAGTCCAGCATCCCCTCCGGGTCGAAGCGCCTGTTCATGGAGTGAAGGTCATACTCACCGTCTTCGTAGAACTCGGAGGCCGCGAGGTCGAGTCCGAGAGCCGCGTCATGTTTATCCGCCACCTTCTTGAGAGCCTTCAGTGTCTTTTCGTCATCCATTGAGGTTATCAGCGCTCCCTCATCGTTCATCCCCATGACCTTCGAGGAGTAGCGGTCCTTCAGCTCCTGGTATATAG
>CAZAII010000034.1:0-1401 GCA_964485165.1 uncultured archaeon
CCGGTGCGCCTTTTCCGCTTCCTCACCGCCATCGAACTCGACGAGGCTGAGGTAGTCGATACCTACAGTCCTGATTCCTTCCGAGATAAGGTAGTCGACGGCATCCAGAGTGAGATGGGCGAAGTCTTCCCTGAACTCATCGTATCCTTTCAGGGAGTTCTCAGTCTTCAGCAGGATTATGCCGGCGCCTGTATCTTCTTTCTCAAGGTGTTGCCGCTCTATCTTCGCGCCCGCCCCGGTCAGGTCGAGGACTCTGCATTCGCCGTAGAAGTCTTCGAGCTTCATATCTGAAACCTTCTTCCCGTCCTCGAAGACGTGGCTCGGTGCGTCGACGTGAGTCCCTGTATGGCTTCCCATGGATATCTCTGATTCCGTCGTGGAGTCATGGGGCAGGGCGCGATACTCTTCTATCCGTGGAGACGGGTTTCCCGGGTATACGGGCATATCCTCTTCTATCTCCATCGAGATGTCGATCAAATCCATGTAGATGGTTTCTGGAGCCGTTTAATTAAACTGGTGTGCAACGGTTAATTAAACGCGGAAGAACACATATTTTCCAGTATGAGGGTGCTGGACGACTTACTGAGCGAGGAGACCTACTTCGCGCTGTTACTGATACCGGTTTTCGTCTTTGCAATCCTGGCTCTTTTTCCTTCATCGCCGTCGTACTGGCTGGAGTTCCTCTGGGTCTTCCCCGTAGCTATAGGCTTTGCGCTGGTCTCCAACACCCTCGGGGTCAGTGGCGCAGTGCTGTTCGTGCCGTTCTTCGTGCTTTTCCTTCCACTCGTCGATGCATCCCTGCCTGTCGACCACGCCATCAAGGCGGGGCTGATAACAGAGTTCTTCGGGATAACGAGTTCTTCACTGGCCTTCATGCGTTTCGGCCTGGATGACCGCGAGCTGGCCTGGAAGACTTTCAAGGGCGTCCTTGCATTCGTGGTCGTGGGATCGGTGATTTCTTTTCTCGTTCCCTCCGCTCTTCTCTACTTCTTCGTAGCCGGTGCGACGGTCATGTCCTCATACCTTTTGCTGCATGAGGAGAGGAAGCAGGCGAAGCTGGAGTCTTTCAGGGAGATGGTAGGCAGTCACGAGGAGGGGAGTGAGCAGAACGTCACCAAGCAGGATATAGAGGGCCAGGTCTACAGGTATTCCAGGGAGGGTTACGGGAAACGCTTCAGGCTGTTTAGCCTTGGAGGTTTCTCCCAGGGTATCTCCGGCGCCGGGATAGGCGAGCTCGGCGTGGTTTCGATGATCGAGACCGGGATACCTCTCCACATAGCGATAGGTACCACCCACCTTGTGGTGGCGATGACCTCTCTCATAGCTTCTGGCGTCCACCTTGCTGGCGCCGCTGTCACCGGTTCTGGGATACCGTGGAACCTGCTGGTAGTCACCGTCCCC
>CAZAII010000034.1:1411-8860 GCA_964485165.1 uncultured archaeon
CCCTCGTGCTCGGCGGCGAACGCGGCCTCGCGATCGCAGTAGTGACAGCGCATAGGGTGGGTAGGACCCCGGGTGCTTTGAACCCTGCGGAGGCTCCCCGCGTCGGGAATCGGGGGTCACCGTCCCCGGAGTCGTTATAGGAGGCCAGCTAGCGCCATACGTGGCCGCAAGGATAAGGACCCACTTCTTCGAGGAAGCTGCAGCAGTGATCTTCCTGTTTGCGGCGGCAGCTCTGGCCTTTGTGGGCGTCACATTGCTCTGACCGTTGTAAGTTACTGGTGGTAACTGGGTTTCTATAGGTAATCATAAAAGATTTTGCGCCAAGATTGACCCATGGAATCAGTCGAGAAGATGCCGGTCTGGTGCGCGGGTGAGGACTGGTGCCCCATCACCGCGACCGCGGAGCTCATAGGCAAGAAGTGGCACCCGGTGATCATCCACCGGCTCCTGGTGAAGGGAGCTCTTGGTTTTAATGCACTCAAGGAGGAGGTTGACGGCGTCTCAAGCAAGGTGCTCTCGGAGAGCCTTGACGACCTCCAGGAGAAGAAGCTGGTCAAGAGGCGGATAATCAACCAGAAACCGGTGCGGGTTGAGTACCGGCTCACGGAGCGCGGCAGGTCTCTTGAACCCGTGATCATGTCTATGAAGGAATGGGCGGACGAGTACCTGACATCGCACGCGGTTTCGGAAGAGTAACTGGGGATTCAAAAACATCGCGGACAAAGAAATCGACACTGGTGACACTTTACGAGTTCTACGGAGAGGAATGCCCGCACTGCCAGAAGATGGCTCCCCGGGTTGATCGGCTACAGGAGAATGAGGATGTAGAGGTAGAGCAGCTTGAGGTCTGGCACGACGAGGAGAACGCCAAGAAGCTTGAGGAACTTGACGACGGGAAGTGTGGTGGCGTACCTTTCTTCATCAACACCGAGACGGGGGAGTACATCTGCGGCGAGGCGGACTATGAGAAGCTGGTCCGCTGGGCAAAAGGCGAGGAACTGAACTAGAGGAGGTGAAAAAGATGACGGAAGACAAGGTATGCAAGGCGTGTGGAACGAGCTTCGACACTGAGGAGGACCTGGAAGAACACGCCGAGGAAGAACACGGAAAATAAGCTGTAAACCCTTTTTAATATCTCTAGACAAACCGGTATGTGAGGATGAAGGAGTTCGACGCCATAGTGGTTGGAGCGGGCTCCGGGCTTGATATCGCATCTGGATACGCCTCGAACGGCAAAAAGGTCGCGGTGGTTGAGCCAGGGCCCCTTGGAGGCACATGTCTCAACCGGGGATGCATACCGTCCAAGATGCTTATCCACCACGCCGATGTCGCCTCGACGGTAAAAGATTCGGAGAGGTTCCATATAGATGCCGAGCTGAACAGCGTCGATTTCTCCAGTATAGTCCGGGAAGTGAACGAGACGGTATCTGAGGATGCGGAGCATATAGAGAACGCCGTAAGAGAATCGGACAACCACACACTCTACAAGACGGAGGCCAAGTTCGTCGACGAGAAGGTCCTTGAAGTAGACGGCGAGAAGATAACTGCCGACACTATCTTCGTGGCGGCTGGCACCCGACCGCTTGTACCCCCCATAGATGGCCTGGAGAGCGTCGACTACCTCACCAGCAGGGAAGCCCTCCAGCTGGAGGAACAGCCTGAAGACCTTGTGGTGATAGGCGGCGGCTACATCGCGGTTGAGCTGGCCCATTTCTACCAGGCGCTCGGGACCAAGGTAACGATAATCGAGATGTCGGACGCCCTTGTGAGCCGGGAGGACCGTGAAGTATCGGAGAAATTCACGGAAATCGCCTCGGAGAAGTACGATGTCAACCTAGGACTGAAGGCTTCCCGGGTCGAGGAGGTCGGCGAGAAGTTGAAGGTCACGGCGGAGGACGAGAACGGCAACAAGCACTCGTTCGCTGGCGATGAACTACTGGTAGCGGCGGGGAGAGTGCCGAACACCGACCGGCTGAAGGTCGAGAAAGCGGGCATCGAGACCGATGAACGCGGCTTCGTGGAGACCGACGAGTACCTCCGGACGAATATCGACGGAATCTACGCCATCGGGGATATCGCTGGCAACTGGATGTTCAAGCACTCCGCAAACCTGGAAGCGGAGCACGCGTTCAGGAACGCGATGTCGGGCGATGAGCATCCCGTCGACTACACTGCGATGCCCCACGCCATCTTCTCTTCTCCACAGGTATCCGGCGTGGGGAAGACAGAGCAGGAGCTCGAAGAGGAAGATGCTGACTATGCTGTGGGAACCTACGGTTACCGCAAGACCGGGATGGGTCTGGCACTGAAGGAAGAGGACGGCTTTGTGAAGGTGCTCGCCGATCCAGAATCGCGGGAGATACTGGGCTGCCACATAATCGGGCCTCACGCTTCAAGCATCATACACGAGGTACTGGTGGCGATGAGGTCGGGTTCCGGGAAATTGGATGACATAACCGATACTGTACATATCCATCCTGCTCTCAACGAGGTAGTCCAGCGCGCTTTCAGGGATTTCTAGCGGGTGTAGTCCGCCTCGAAGCTTCCCCTTGCCACGACGTGTCCCTCCATCACGGACTCGAGTGCGTCCCTGCCAGCGCCGGGTTCAAGATCTAGTTCTGTGTCCAGGGCGTAGGCCTGGAACCTGTAAGTGTGTGTTCCAGCCGGAGGTTTGGGGCCGCCATAGCCCAGGTTCCCGAAGTCGTTCTCTCCCTGGGCGGCACCCTGCACTCTTGGATTCCCCGGGAGACCTTCGGGAAGGTCGCTGTCTGCCGGGATGTTCCATATCAGCCAGTGTACCCAGGGCTCCGGTGTCGGTGCATCAGGGTCATCGACTATAAGGGCGATAGTTTTGGCATCTTTTGGGATGTCGCTGAAACCCACGCTGGGTGATACGTCGTTACCGTATTTCGAGTATTTCTCTGGAATCTCGTCTTCAAAAGGCAGTTCGAGTCTCATGGTTGACACATTTTCATACTGTGGTTCCTGGAAATAACTATCTAACGACTGGATGGCCATAGCCGTCCCCGCAATCGCGATAGCGGCGATAAAAAGGTAGATCGCCTCTCGGTTAAGGAGCCCCATAGAGGGGTTTTCCGGCCCCCGTAATAAATTTCTAATCCCGCCCCAGAATTTAACTTTCGGGCTTCCAAAAGCCAATACAGGTGAAAGGATGGAAAATATATCTACCGAGGAACTCGCGGAAAAGATAGAAAACCAGGAGGACTTCATGCTCGTTGACGTGCTGGGGGAGGATCACTTCGCGGAGGAACACCTGCCCGGCGCGGTCAACATACCCCTTGACACTATAGCAGAAGAGGCTACAAGGCAGTTAGACCGTGACCAGGAGATAGTAGTGTACTGCGCCTCCGAGTCCTGCCAGGCCAGCCCGAAAGCTGCCAGGAAGCTGGAGGCGATGGGTTTCGAGAACGTCAGGGACTACGAGCCTGGCATCAAGGGGTGGAAGGAATCAGGCCGCCAGGTAGAGGCCTGATCACTCCTGGAGTTCGACCCTTAACTTCGCGCCGCCCTCAACCTCGCGGAGTACCTGATGGTTCTCTATCATCCCGAAAGGATTGACGGGAGACGCGGCCCTGGGCTCGTCGCCATCGCTCGCCGGAGTCGGCCCCCAGAAGATGCAGAGAGCGTTTCCTCCCGGCCAGTAAGCTACAGTCCCACGGGGCACCTCCTCGTAAGCAGCCTCTTCTTCCTCATTGACGGGTATCTCGAAGTATAGCTCTTCACCCCACCGGTTCGCATGTCCCTCGACGGGCAGAGCGTTCTTCACCGCCCGCCAGGTCTTCGGGTTCTCTCCGGTCCAGGACGCCTCGAGTTCGATGCCGTTAAAGGTGATCAGCATGTCGGCCATGTAGAGATAAACGCAGGGCAGTAAGAAAAAACTGACCCGGAAAAGAGCCCCGAGTGGGATTTGAACCCACGACCTGCCCCTGACTTGCTAACTCCGGTTTTTGAAAGCCATGCGGAGCATGGTTTGAAGCGCGCCGCACTGCGCTCCGGCAGGCGCTACAAGGGGGCCGCTCTAGCCAGGCTGAGCCATCGAGGCCTGTAAGTCGTGCGGGGCTGAAGAATTAAATAGGTGTGACTTTAGTCCCTTTTCCACCGCTTCAGCTTCCTCCTGATGATTTCGGCGATGCTTGCTATGGCCACCAGTTTGCCGGCCTTCTTGAATAGCTTCTTGAGCTTCATGTGTATCCTGGGATACTGTTTCCCGGTCTGTCTATAAACTTTTTTCCCATCTCGGACAGGTTTTTAATTTTGCGACCGCTTCTTTACCCATGGACTGGGATTACCAGATAACTTCAGATTTCGAGGACCTGAAGCAGTGGGATCTGGCCGGCGAGAGACTTGCGATGGGTTTCAGGCCGAGCGGAGAGTTGCATGTGGGAAACCTGCTGACCATCGGCTACGCGGGAGTTATATCCGACTGGCTGAAGCTGGAGTGCGACCTCACATACTGCCATACCGACTGGAGCGCCCACGCACACGGCCATCACTTCCCGGAGAACAACCGAGTGATGAGATTGTTCTTCAAGCGGGGCTGTCCCTGCGGCGAGCACCGGAACGTTGCGGAGCACCGTGTGGCGGAGATCCGCCCGTTTCTCGACGGGCTGGAGCAGGCTCTGGACATGGAGATCAGTGTCAACTACCTCTCAGATTTCCAGGGGGATAACGGCTATGTTGACGCTCTCAGGGCGGTACTGAGAGAGATGGGTCCGCTGGACGAGGTGTTCGGCGGCGGTTTCCGGCGCCGCTACATCAGCCCGGTTGTCAACACCTGTCCAGAGTGCGGCTACTCCCACGCGAAAGGCGCTTCTTACTCTCCCGGCACCGACGAGCTGGTCTTCCCATGCCACAACCCGGAGTGCTCCACCTATTTCGCCTCCGGACCTCTGACAGGGGAGATAGGAGTGTACTACCTTGTGGACCCGGTGAGAGATGCCTGGCGTGACGCGGCTGTCCATGTTTTCGGCGGCGATTACCGTGACGCGGAGAAGGAGATGAAGACGCCCAAGATCCAGAAGGTGGCTGAGATAACAGAGCTTGCGACCTCAGGCACGCCCGCCTACTTCCTCGCGCCGCTGATCGCTGACGATGAGGGGAGGCCTCTCAGCAAGTCGAAGGGTACGGGTAAAACGGTCTCTGATATCGGCGACCTTGAGCAGTACGGCTGGGAGCTAGGAAAGCAGGTCTCAGAGTGGCTGCTTGAGGAGAAGAAATACGTTTCCGAGTCCGAGCTAGTCTAGAGGTCGTCGGGATCGGGCGCTCTATCCTTGATCTCTCGCTTCTTCTTGTCCTTGATGCGGTAGACGTTGACCGAGCGTTCACACTCATCGCATTCGATCCACCACGGTCGCTGGCCGAGTTCTTCAGTTCCCTCGGTGGTCTCGCCGCAGTAGGGGCAGGTCATCTGGTAGTGGTACTTCTCCATGTCGTAGGAGAACATCTTCAGGCGGCCTTCTTTCTCTCCCTCGTCGTTTTCAAGTTCCCTGTTCGTGACGTATTCCGCCCGGTCAAAGTCGATCTCTTTCATACTATGATAGTTTTCAGGGGTCAGGTTTAAGTTTTTCAGGTCAGCATCTCGCGGTAGATGGCCTCGACTTTTTCCTCTGGCACATCGATCTGTATCTTTTCAAGTCCGTCTGCCCCGAAGGTCGCTTTCTCTATTTCGAGGAAGTCCTTCGGGGATGAGAACCTGAGGTGCTTTATATCAGGGTTGTACTTCTTGAGCTGTCGCAGGTCCCACTCCCGCGAGGTGTCGAGTATCCTGAGGTCGTATCCCTCCACGGTCGCGAGCAGGGCGATGACCGCGTCTTTCCGGTTTTCCAGCCGGGCGTAGGCCTGCTCCTCTACGGGTTGGCCTTTCAGTCCGGAGTGTTCGTTCCCCCCGTAACTATAGCTCTCGACTCCGGGGACGCGTGAAAGCAGTTCCGGGTCCTCTGTCTCGACCACTATACGGTCTCCATCTACTCGTACGCTTTCCGCCCGTTTCTCCAGGTTTTCAGCGAGTTTTTCCTGGTCGCCGGAAGCCTTTACCTCGACCTTCATCCGTTGAAACCATTGGGTGGCGAAAGCTTTTATTTCAGGTTTCTACAACCCTTTATTACAGATGGCGCTGTTCGACAGGGAAGATGACAACCCGGACGAGGTCCGGATCAGAGATCCGCGGGAAGAGGAGTCTGAAGAGGGAAAGTTGAAGCAGGAGGCAGAAGCCCGGCTGACCGACAGACAGGAAAAGGAGGCCGATTCTTCGAGTTCGTCCGGCATCGGAAGCTCGCTTCCTGGCATGAGCAGTTCGGGAGGTAGCGGTACTGGCGGCGTGGAACTCCAGGATATATACGACCAGAACGAGAGGATAATAGGACTGCTTGAGGACATCAGGTCTGAACTGGATACTGGAGGTGGCGGAAATCAGCTATTATGATAACGTTAAGGATGACGTGAAGGACCAGAATACCGGAGAGAAAGCCAACTTTGACACCCTGAGGAAGGCGGCCGAGGAGTCTTCCGGGGAAGAGACTGAGGGCGATGATACCGAGATAGAGGTGCTGGAGGAAGGCCTTAAGAGGTCACGTGGGAAGGCCGAAGATTCGAGGTCGCAGCCACCGGAACCGGATCAGGTCTCCCGTGAGTCCGCCGACGCATCAGGTTCCGATGTGCTCGAGCAGAAGCTGGACAGGATTATAGAGCAGAACGAGCGGATGATAGATATACTTGAGAGTTTCCGGGGCTAGTTTCCCCCCCTTTCGGTGTTCAAGATAGCTTCTAGACTACTTCTACCTCGATCTTTCTCCGACCCTCGTCGGTGGTCTCCATCTCTTCCCTCAGCTTGATCTCAAGCTTCAGCTGCTTGGATGCGTTGCCTTCGAAGAACTCTAGTTCTACCTTATTGTCCCGAGTGGGCTCGATTTCGACCTCTTCGCGACCTTTGAAGCTGAGGCCTACGTCGCCCTCCCTTATCTTTTCCGAGAAGCTTTGAAGGAAGTTCGCCAGTTCCTCGTTCGAGAATTCAAAGTCGAGATCAACTTCTTCCGTTGCCATTGTTTAATGGTTGGACTGAAATGTTTTATGTGTTTTATTCCTCTTCATCCGATTCTCCTTCCTCTTCACGCTCCTTTTCGAGCTTCATGGAGAGGAAGTGATCCTTCTCCTCTAGTTCGCGGATGGATTCGACGGCGAAGAAATAGGCGGTCGCCACCATTATCATCCCGAGGAAGCCAGGACTGAGGTCTACCATGTTGACGAGTGGTAGAAGGGTTGAAAGCACCAGGAAGAGTCCTAGTACAAGTAGTGTGAAGGAGACTGCGACCTCCTGTTCGACTGTCAGCTTCTTGAATCCAAAGCGGTCTTGTTCTGGCATCTCAATCGAGCTCCTCTGGGTCTAGCTGGGCGGTTTCAGGGTTGAAGGCGGATGGGAGGTGTATGTGGTAG
>CAZAII010000035.1:0-8796 GCA_964485165.1 uncultured archaeon
GGCTGCTGCTGGTCCGGGCTGTCCAGAGGATCATCAGAGGAGGAACCTGAATCGGAAACCTGAGCGGCCACCGGTGTAGAGGCCAGTAGTATAACCGCCGACAGCACCAGCAGCTTTTTCATACAGTGGATTTTGCGTTCTCCCTACTTAAGCCCTCTGGTCCCGGTTAAAGTTAAAATCTTGACCCGGCTAACACTCCCCATGACCGACAGACCGATGGCCGCCGTCAAGTCCCTGATAGAGAGGGACGGGGAATACCTTTTCATAGCCACAAGGGCGGGCGACCGGAAGTTCTGGACCCTTCCCGGCGGACGCGTCGAGTTCGGGGAAAAACCCCTGGAAGCCCTGAGGAGGGAGGTCATGGAAGAGGTCTCTGTAGAGGTCGAAATCGGGGAACCGCTCGGCATGTACACCTTTTTGTACGGCGAACCCAAGAAACAGGTGGTGCTGACAGTGTTCAACTGCAGTATAGAGGAAGGCAAGATAGATATAGATTCGAATCCCGCGGACGAGAACATCGTGGAGTACGGCTGGTTCACCCGCGAGGAACTCGACGACCTGGCGCTGGGCAAAGGTGTGAAAGATTTCGTCGATAGAAGGCTCTAGGAAAATGGAAGACCACGCTTTCGAGCAGCTGGAGGAAGGTGACCGCGTGCTTTTCAACGACCGGAAGGTCCCGCTCAAGGTCGTCGCGGTTGAGGAGAACCGGGTCCACGTCGAGGGACCTCACGGAGGAGAGTACGTCATATTCGCCGCGGAGGAGACAGATGATCTCCTGGTGAGGAACAAGAAGTCGGGAAGACGGTACGCGACCTACTGCCGGGACCTCCGGGAAGTCGGCAAGTGGGAAAGAGAGGGCGACCGATGGAAACATTCGAAGACTGGTGCCGAGATTGAACTTGTGGAGGACAGCTCGGGTTTCTGGACAGTAAAAAGCAGCGACTTCGACCTGGAGGAGGAAATCGACCTCCCGATGTACGGCTATTCAGACAAGGAGTTCGCGGAGGAAGACGCCGAAGACCTGATGGAGAAGCATCCCGAGGGTAGATAGAGAGCCCTCCTATCGCCATCTGTGCTTCTTCCTTCCGGTTTATACATTCCTGCCGCATTCAGAGCATCCTTTCATAAAGAGATCTATGGTACGTTATGTAACCTCCCGTCACCAGGGCTCCAGAACCTGAAAAAGCAAGGAAGTCCCCATGGTTCAGCTGGTAGACTGCGGATGATATACCTGTCAACGTCATTATAACTCCTGCTGCCAGAACGGTCTTGTCCCTGGGGTCGGCAAGGTCTTCCTTCCTGTAATCCCGGTGGACCAGCTTTCCGGTGAGAAGGTAGTGTGCTGCCAGGTAGGACGACCAGCCGAGCAGGAACCCGAGAAAGGTGACAGAAGTGCTTCCCCCGTGAGCAGCGTTCCAGACAGCGCGGGAGACGAAAAAAGTCATCAGGAGCAGGCAGAGCAGGCCGGTGATTTTTTCTCTCTTCATAACTTGTCACTCTCGTAGCTCAGGTGGACGATCACAAAACCTCCGAATATGAGGGCGGCGCTCTGGAGAAACGGTAGAGCCGCGGAACTCTCCAGTGACGCAGCCCTGGACAGGCCCTTGGCTACCGCAAGCATCCCGGCCAGCAGGCCCATTGACCTCTTCCCCAGAAACTCCTTCCAGTTCACCGTTTCCGGGATTTCCAGACCCTCAGATACCCTCAAACCCGTATAGACTACTACCAGCCCTGCAAATACCGGGAGCGTTTCGCCGGCGAAAGAGGATTCTACGGCCATCGTGGCGCCAGAAGCCACTACTACGGAACCTGCGAAAACCTGCCTGAGAACATTCCTGTTAAAACCAGTCTCCATCCAGCTCACCTTTTCTCCTTTCCTGATAACTCTGGAAGCGGTACTGGTTGATCCAGTCTCCCAGGTCACACACAGCGTCGAAAAGGTATTCATGGATGAAGACACCGAGCCTGCCTAGCCGGGTGTTGACCTGCCGTTTCTTCTCCTGCCAGACCTCCTCGATCTCGTTCTCGCCCAGGGGGAGGTCTCCATCGTATCTATCATCTGCTATCTGGGTTATGGTTCCTATCTCAAAGCAAAGATTCTTCGTCTCCCTGTCCAGATCGAAACGGTCGAGGACATCAAGACTGACAGCGGTCGAGACCGCGACCAGGCCTCCCAGTTCCACGAATTCGCTGTAGCCTTCTTTCGTGGATTTATCCTCCTCCAGCACACCTTTCTTGAGCTCCTCCAGGTAATCTACCAGTTTGTCGATAGTGGAAGAGTCGAGAAGCTGGTTCAACATCCTGCCCGCCGTGAAAGCAGCCTTCTCAGCCCCTGTGCTCAAAACCTCGGGATGACGCCCCTCCAGAGATGATATATAGCGGTCAAGGAACTCTTCCCTGTCCTCGACACCAGGGCATCCATCACCGTCCAGTATATCGTCCACTATCCTGGAGTTCAGTCCCGTTATCCCGGCTATGTGATACGCCTCCCGCACCTCTCCATCGCAAACTCCCAGCAGGAGCCTGGTCGAGGTACCAAGGGTTTCCCTCTCTACGTTGTAACCATAGGCCCAGGTTCCCAGCCAGCCGAAGAGCTGGTAAGTAGGGAAATGCGCGTAGATACGGTCGCGGAAATCATGACCTTCAGGGAGTTCGGATGTGACCTCCTCGAATATCTGCTTTTTACCGGGTATATCTGCATCCGCCCCTTTATCCATACCTAAAGTTTCTTGGAAGCTCTGATTAAGTTTTTGTATAGAGCTGGCTAGAAGACGCCCGCTGCCTTTCCAAGCGACCGGGCTGCTGCCATGTAACCCGTGTCTCCACCGCCCCCGTACTTGGGATCGGCATCCATCAGGCCCTGGTAGAAAGCATCTATCTCGTCGCGCGTTTCCTTCCACTCGGGAAATCCATCCCTGCTCTCCGGATAGTCAGAGTAATGGTTCTCAAGACTTCTGGAGTACATCTTGCCGACTACAAAGAGACGGGCCGTGTCCAGTATATCCCTCCTCGAAACATCCAGAGCATCCAGAGTGCCGTCAGCCCTTCTCTCCCTGTAATTTCTCCAGGTGGACGCCAGCCGGTCCCGGAGAGAGGGGTCACTGCCGGTGCCGACCACCTGCTGTATCTCGTCCTCAGGCATGAGTGATACAAAAGCCCTCATGTTGTTGACATCGCCCGTTCCAGCAGCGATGTTGAACGGGTCTCTAGAGGCGATGGCTTTACCGATGCCGTTCTCCTTCATCACGTACACGTTATGGCCCCAGAGACCCTCCTCAGAGACGTCACCCGATTCGATGGCCTCGGCCGCGTGTTTTCCTGCGGAGTATCCTGTTATGGCGGCTCCTCTTATGCCCTTTCCGGAGATGGGATGGGTGCAGCACGCGTTTCCTCCAGCAGCCATGTAGCCCGGTGCCACTAGCGAATCAAGCGGCCGCCTGAGCGCCAGCGCCGAACCCAGCTTGTTTTTCTTGCCGAATTTTTCGTCTATTTCCGCGTCCTCGAACTCCTCCCGGTCTTCGATATAATCTGCGAGCACATCCACCATCTGGATAGGATCGTCGCTCATCTGGAAGCCCAGCCCGACGTTTATCTCAGTATCAGACCGGGGGAAGAGCCAGAAGTAGCCGAAGGTATCCTCAAGTGAATCATGGCTCCCCTCCAGGGGCATCCCGACTATAGAGTTTTCGTAGTCAACCGGCTGCTGGGTCTCGATTATCTCCCTGTAGGCCGAACCCATCTGCGTGAAATGAGGTTCTTCCAGGGTGACGCCGCCCTCCGCGTCAAGTTCTTCGCGCGCCACCCCCTTGTTGAAGTCGGAGAGAGCGCCCGCGGCATCGATAGTCACATCCGCGTTGTACAGGATCTCGTCTCCGTCCCTTGACGCCTTCACCCCCTCCACCCGGTCGCCCTGGAGCAGTTCCTGGACCACAGCACCGAACTCCTGCTCAACACCCTGTTCAGCGGCCTGTTCAAGAAGGGCCTGACCGAAGGCATGCCTGTCGACGACGCTGCTGCCGGTTCTTTCTCCCTCTTCGGGGTAAAGGAGTGTTTTCCGGATGTCAATGTCTTCCTGGTTGGTGTCCCACCACTCTATCTGGTCGATCCCGTAATCAAAACCTACCCTGGGATCCTCAACTATCCTCTCCATTTCTATGGCTTCGCCGGGAAAGTACCCTGGCTCCAGCGGAGACTTTGTCGCATCCCCACACGCGATATTTCCGGCTTGTTCACTGGGCTTCCTCTCCAGCTGGACGACATCAAGTCCCTCATAGGCGGCGGTCGCCGCAGCATAGCTGCCACCAACTCCCCCACCTATTACCACCACGTCGGCTTCTCTGCGCTCTTCCACACCAGTTTTTTCCCTGAAAGAATTTTATAGCTGAACTATCTTTTTATCCTCTCAGCCTTTAAACGTGGATTATGTCCGTCTTCGAACTTGTCCGTGCGGGGAAAGTCCGGGAAGACCCCGAGAAGTACTTCCACGCCGACATGGACTACGTGGAGGGGGTCACCCGTGACATCGGGAGGGACACTTCTGTCCTGCATGAAATCCGCTCGGAGGCTCCGCGAAAGTTCGAGGATCCTGATAACGGCGACGTAAGCGAGAGAACGCAGAGAACCATGTCAGCGATTTTCCTTGGGAGTGCGGAGTACAACCAGCTCTTCATGCTCTGGCTTCCAAGCGTATCGCGCTGGGTCTATTACTTCCTTGAACCACGGCTGCATACTGTCGGCAAAGGACTCCCCAAGACTTACACGGACCTCGAAAGATTGAAACTGCCGACATACAGCCGTCCAAGGGACCTGAAAGTCAAGGGGAGAAAACCGACCTACTACGCTGACGGCATAGTTGACCAGCACCGCATGACTTACGCAATACTCGACCTGGAATACTATTTCTTTGTCGCCCAGGAAGCCGGTTTGGAGTTCGAAGACGGCTTTATCGAGAGAGCCAGGAGAGAAACATTGATGTACTTCACCGGCCTGGAAGACACGATGTCAGAAGACGTGGCAGAACTCCAGGCATCGCTCTTCCACCATGTCGGGGTCTGGTGCGAGACAATCCCCCGCGAATACGACATAAACTCGTTTTTCCTCAGGAAAACCAGCAAGCTGTTCAAGAAAGAGGCGGAGAAGCTGAGAGAGCTAGAGTGAGGTCTGGAACCTGCTGTAGACCTTTTCCCTCAGCAGTCTGGCCTCTTCCGCGTCTACATCTTCCGCCACCGCATCCCTCTGGAACCGCGTTGTCCCTGCGATGTCAAGCGTCAGTGATGCGAGGTCCCATGGTCGCTGGAGCACGGTCTGGCTCTCTATCAGGTTCTGTATCCTGTAATAGGGCACTATCATCGTCTTCCTGTTCCAGAAGCCGTTCATAGCGTAGAAATGGTCTCTTCCGGAGCCGTAGCCGATGTTCTTCCACTTCAGGTGTGCAGCGACGAATATGACCGGTAACAAAGGCACCAGCAGCCAGTAGCTGACGCTGGTGAACTGGTTGGCGATCACGACCCCCATGGAGATAACCAGGGATACCAGAATGTACCTGCCGATATATCTCCTCCTGGCGCGGGCAGGGATCCCCTCTATCGAGAGTTCTCCGAAATCTTCCACCATTTTACCCAGCTCTATCACCCTCTCCCGCCTTGCCAGGGGGATGGCTGCCTCTGCACCTGCCTGTCGGGACTGCTGGCCAGAGTAGCCCGCGGTCTCTATCTTGAGCGTGGCGTAACCGAGCAAACGCTGCAGGGGATTCTCCTCGATTTCCAGTTTCTGTATCTTCTCGAAGGGGATGCTACCCTCCGACCTGTTGAGAAGCCCTCTCTCGTACTCGAGGGCTCCCCGGGAACGGTAAAGCCTGAAGTCGAAATACCTGCCTATGGTCGGGAGAGCGGTCCCGACCCACGACACCAGGACCGTGCCGACCAAAAGAACAGAGAGTCCGGTTACGAGACCGGCCTGTCCAAGCAGCTGTCCCACGAGACCCCCGAAAAGTCCGAAGGCGACGAGAACCAGCAGGACGCTCTGGAGCCCGAACGATGAGAAGCCAAGCAGAACGAGTTCGGTTCCACCTAGCTCGAAAAGCAGTTCACGCCCGGTTTCAACTTCCTCCTGTTCGGCTCCTCTCTTCAGCTGCCTGACCTTTTTCTGTATCTCCTTCGCCTGTTCGAGCTCCACGTATTTCAACGAGGCCTCCGACTCGCCCCCGCCAGCAGTCTCCAGGTTCACTTTAGCTATACCTATCATCCTCTGGAAAAGGTTCCTCCGGACATCAACGTTCTGGATCCTCCGCAGCGGTATCTCCCTCCTGTTCTTCCGTATCACCCCGTGCCTTATCTGGAAGTTGTCCCGGGTTATGGAGAACTCGTAGTTCTTCCAGACCAGGTACTCCCAGGCCACGACCGCGGCCAGCGAAAACAGCGCCAGAACCGGTAAAACCAGGAAAGCGACCGGAGACGCGGCGAGGCTGGCGGCACCGGAGAAGAAAAGCAAGATCACGAGCGCGCCCAGGTCACGCACCGCCCTGTAAGCGATCGATACCTTCGCGAGCTTCATACCGCATCCCGGTCCTCTGACTCTATAGCCACGTCACGCAGTTTTTCCTGCGTCCTATCCGCGTCTTCCGGCAGTAAACCCGGCAGGGTCACGTCGGCGCCGCGGGAGCCAGCGGTGAAAACCACAACGCTGGAAAGCCCGGCAATCCTCTCGATGACGTTCCTCTGTGTGTCGATGTGCTGTACCCGGACGTAGGGCACCATCGACTTCACCTTCTTGAAAACGCCGTGCTCGAGGTATAGATGGTCCTCCTTCATCTCGAACCCCCAGGAACGGTAGCGGAGGACGTTGTAGACGGTTAACGCCAGGGCAGACAGCACGAACACCGGGCCGAACACAGCCGCCGGCGAGTTAACGGCAGCCCAGACAAACGCGGAAATCGCCGCCGAGATCACCAGGGCTGTCAGGATCGAACCCGCCACCCAGACGTATAGTATCTTTTTCTCGGGCTTCTCCATACTACCTGATGCGACTCGTGACTTAAGAAAACACCTCCACTGACCTCAAGAAGTCTAAAACATCTCAATAAGCACAGAAGCATTACGGATTCCTGTCTTGATTGCCGGTCTTAAGGCGTGAACAGAATTAACTGGTTTAGAATCCTGAAAAACTTAATTCTAACTTCCTTTATCTAGAACATGGATCCGAGCTACAGCAAGGGATTTGAAACCCAGGAAAACGAGGTGGAGAACAGGAAACTTGAGGTCGAGGGAGAGATACCTTCATGGGTGTCGGGATCACTCTACAGGAACGGCCCGGCAGTATTTGAAGTAGACGGTTCGGAGGTGGACCACTGGTTCGACGGTCTGGCGATGGTGAACCGGTTTCGTTTTTCGAACAGCGAGATATATTACACCAACAGACTGCTGAGGTCCGATGCTTACAATAAAGTGATGGAGAATGGCTTCCAGGGAGGTTTCGCGACCGGGACATCTTTCATAGAGAAACTGAGGATGATAATCAGCGATCCTCCTGACAACGCGAACGTGAACATTGCGAGGATGGGAGGAAGACACGTAGCTCTAACCGAGTCGCCGGGGTGGGTAGAGTTTGACCCTGCTACCCTTGAAACCCTTGGAAGGCTAAGGTTTCAAGACGAACTTAACCTGCAGCAGGTCGGAGCACACGTTCAACATGACGATCAGAGAGAAGAAACTATCGGATACGGAGTCTCCTATGGGAAAGACACCCAGTACGTTTTCTACCGGATGAGAGACAGTTCAAGAAAAAGAGAGGAGATCTCAAGGATTGATGTAGACATGCCTTCATACCAGCACAGCTTCGGACTGACTGAGAATTATATCCTGATGACAGAGATACCTTTCGAGATGAACCCTATCAAAGCAATACTGTCCTCTGAAGGCTTCATACAGAACTTTAACTGGAAACCCGGGAAGGGAACACGGATAGCGGTTATAGACCGGGAAACTGGCGAAATTATCCATGAGGAGAAGATTGAGGCGTTCTTCACATTCCACCATGTAAACGCTTTCGAGGAAGGTGAAGAGATAGTCATGGATCTGATCGAGTATCCGGATGAAAGGATAATCAACACCCTGTTTCTGAAAGAGCTGGATGAGGGAGCGGAAGATGTACCGGACGGAGAGCTTTCCAGATACAGGATCGATCTTGAGGGAGGTCTGAAGAAGAAAAAGCTCTACAAGGGAATAGAACTTCCTGCGTATAATCCGGATCGACATATGAAAAAGTACAGGTACGCTTACGGCCAGGCGACCTCTAGGAATAACTGCGATGGACTGGTAATGGTCGATACGGAGACCGGAGATAAGGAAGAATGGTGGGAGGAGGGAGTCCACATGCAGGAGCCGAAGATGGTTCCCTCGCCGGATGGAGATGGAGGAGTCTTGGTATCGTTAGGTCTGGACAGGGAGGAAGAGACCTCCATGCTTCTGGTGCTGGACTCGAAAACTATGGAGGAAAAAGCTAGAGCCTACCTCCCTTTCCACATACCCTTCGGATTCCACGGCGAATTTTTCAATGACCTCTAGGCTTCACATAGGTGTATACATCGCTCTTTAGACCAATTATCTCTCCCATACCTGAAGTCGCTTTTATTAAATCTTCAGGCAGGCCCTATCTGAAACGCTTTTCTTTTCCATAGTAATCATTCCGAACTTCCACCATATGTAACTAATACTTCATCAAATCGCTCCTGGTGAGCCTCTTCTAAAATGCCAGAGTAATTCTCATCTTCCGCTGATACACCATTCCTGATTCCAATAT
>CAZAII010000036.1:0-8716 GCA_964485165.1 uncultured archaeon
GTCGAACTCGAGGGCGACGAGATGGAATCCGACAACACAGCCTATATCAGCGTGCCCGCGGAGAAGAACTTCGACGTGGTCTTCATAGCGGACCGCTCCAACCCCTACTTCGAGAAAGCGGTCGAGCTCATCGAGTTCACGGATATACGGAGCGTCTCACCGCCGCTCGACGAGACACCGGATGCCGATATCTACGTGATAGGTGAGACCGACCGGCTGCTGAAAAGCACCGTGAACGATATAGAAGCCAGGGTGCGAGACGGAAAGGGACTGGTAGTCTTCTCCCAGGAAAGGCTGTCGGAGAAGGGATTCGAATCGCTTCCCGGCCTGAAGCAGGATAGGAACGCCACGGTGGAGATACTTGAACCCGTGAAGGCAAAGGTCGGAGAGACCCGCGTATTCGGCGTCGAGAAGAACAGCTGGGAGTCTCTCTCAGAACCACGGGAAGCGGTTATGAGGTCAAGCCACGGCCGCGGAAACGTCATGCTTTACAACTTGAAGGACGAGGACTTCCGGTTCGACTTCCTGTATCCAGTGTTCTGGAAGCACGTCTTCGCTGAAATGGTAGACCGGCCTGCAGTAGAGGAGCTCAACATAAAGACGGGCGATATCATAAACCAGTCCCGGGTCACCACCCCTTCAGGCGAGGAGCTCCGGGGAGGCGGAACGGTCAGGGAAGCGGGGTTCTACAACACCTCTAAGTTCCTTTACGCGGCGAACCTTGCCAGCAGGGACGAGTCGGACACGGAAACGCCCGAGATAGAGCGCACGAAACCCGAGCCACAGCAGACGAGGAAGGAAATCCAGAAGTTCGCAGCAGGAGGCCTTCTCCTGCTCGTGCTGCTTGAGATGTTCTACCTCGCGAAGATAGGTGAGCTGTGATGGTGGCCGCAGGATTCGAGAACCCCTCACTGCTTGTCACCGCGGCGCTGGCGCTCTTACCGCTCTACTTCCTGGTGAAGCGGAACACCAACTTCGAGAGGATACTCAGCGTCTCCCGCGCACTCATAATAGTACTTATCTCGGTCGCGATAGCCGTGCCCTATATACACGCCGAGGAAAGCCTGATGAAACAGCCGGAGATAGTCGTACTTAAGGACGAGAGCACCTCGGCCTCGCTACTGGAAGAGGCGGACCTGGAGTTCGAGGGCGTCGAGGTCAGGGAGCGTGTCATCGCGTCCGGCAACTCCTCCGACCTCCGAGACGGCCTGTTAAGGAACCTAGAACCGGATACTGCGTACCTCGCGGTCAGCGACTTCCAGTCATCCACCAGCCTGGAAGGAGTCGCGACCAGGTTCGATGCGGCGAACTCTACCATCAACGCGCTGAAGCCTGAGGTCGACGAGGAGGCATCGGTTTCGATAGAAGGACCTTCAACGACCGTTCCAGGCGCCCAGAACCGGTTCAGGATAGAAGTGTCGACGACCGATGACATCCCGGAACCGGCAGTCTACCTTGACGGGAGTGAAGCAGCGGTTCAACGCCAGGACAACGACACCTGGATACTCGAGAAAAGGTTCAGCTCGGAGGGAAGCCACACCATAAGGGCGGTTATCGACTCGGAGGACAGCTTCACGAGGAACGACGAGTACTTTCACGCCGTCGACGTCACAGAGAAACCTGAGATACTCGTCATCGGCAACCGGGGCTCTCTAGGTCCCGAGCTAGAGGAGTTCTACGAGGTGGATTACGAGAACACCGTCCCTCCTGACCTCGAAGACTACTACACCGTCATCCTGAAGAAGGACATCAACAGCCAGGAACTCACCTCCTTCGTCGTAGAAGGAAACGGCCTGGTCTACACCGCCGACCCGGAAGAGGACTCGATGGACGTGCTGCCCGTGAAGAAGGTGGATGAGGGTGAGGAGACGAAGGGCGCGAAGATAGTACTTGTCATAGACATATCGAAGAGCACAGGGGAATCCGGCGCCTCGGAAAAGATCAAGCAGGTATCCTACAACCTGGTGGAAAAACTTCCGTTCAACAACAGGGTTGGCGCAGTGGCATACAACCGAGACGCCTTCATAGTCAGCGAACCGAAACCCCTGGCAAACAACCGCGGCTCCCTCAAGCAGAAGATAAGCAGGCTGAAACCCGACGGCAACTCCTTCCACCATAACGGCCTGAAAGGCGGGAAAGAGATGCTGAACGGCACCGGAAATATCATAATGGTGACAGACGGCGTGATAACCGCCTTCGGCAGGAATGTCAACACAGAGCAGAAAACCAGGGACATCGCCTCTGGCCTCGATGTCAAGCTCATAACCGTCGGAGTAGGCAGCAACCGCAACACCGGGTTCTTGCAGGACATCGCCCGGAGAGGCAACGGATACTACCTCGACGCAGAGGACTCCGGCCGGCTCCAGTTCCGCTTCGGCGCAGGAGGTGCCGAGGGCGAGACAGTTCCGCTGACTGTGGTCAACCCGAACCACTTCATAACCGAGAACCTAAAAGTGTCGTCCTCTGCCACAAAATTCGACAGCGTCCAGCCGAGACAGGGTGCGGACCTGCTTGTGACGGGGACAAACGGAAAGCCGTTCCTCACGACCTGGCACTACGGCCTGGGACGTGTCGCGGCGTTCACCGGCGGTGGAACCGACCTCTCGGAGCCTATGAGGCGGGACCCGCTGCTCGTTTCCCGCACCGTCTCCTGGACCATCGGCGACCCGAAGAGGAAGCAGGACAAGTGGATACGGGTCGACTCGGCAAGGGAGCCTGACAGTGTGGAAGTCAGGGCGTCCTACCGCATCCCCGGCTTCCAGAGGCAGGGAGAGGACCTCTACACCACAGAACTGGATCCGGGCGAACCAGGGTTCCACAGCGTCAACGGCACGGTCTACGGCTACAACTACAACCCTGAGATAGAGGAGGTCGGCTACTGGTCGGATATGGAAGACTTCGCTAGGGACACTGGAGGCGAGGTATACGAGCCGGATGAGAGGGAACAGATTAAAAACGATATAAGACAGTTCAGTAACAGGAAAACGGTCACGAAAAAACCCGTTTCCCGCTACTTCCTGCTCGCCGCACTTATCCTTTTCCTGACCGAGGTAGGCTACCGGAAGGTGAATGGCAAGAAATGAAAGCACCGATGCTGAAGAGGAGGCTGAACCCGTTCCTGCTCGCCGCCACAGTCCTAGTCCTATCGCTCCTCGCCGGCCTATCGGTGATGTACCAGGGCCAGCTGAGCAACGTCCTCAGCGACAAGAAAGAGCTCCAGCAGGAACTGGACCAGAAGAACCAGAGAATAGCCAGCCTCCAGCAGGAGAACGCCAACCTTTCTAAGGACCTGAGGATTGCGCGAAGCGACCAGCAGCAGACGCAGAAACTGCTGGATAACGCGGAGCAGGACATCAGGAGCCTGAACAGCACCATAGAGGAGCTCCGGGGTGATATCGACGAACAGGAGGATCGGATAGCCACGCTCAACACCAGGATAAACGAACTCCAGCTTAACATCACCGATCTACGGCTCACCGTCAACGACCTGAACGGCAGCATAGCCGAGCTCTGTGAGGCGGACTTCGACTTGAACGGGACCGAAGAAGATACCTATGTGGAAGCGTGTGAGGAGCACGGGCACGGTGATCCGTGATGAAGGTTGAAGAGCTACTGGAGCAGATGCGGCGGGAGTTCATCAAGGTGAAGGTTTTACAGGCGATCCTCGACGGCCTGATATTCTTCCTGGTGATGAACCTTTTCCTTTTCCTGTTCGACTTCCAGATGACATCGCTGATGTCCAACCTACAGGTCGTCGCGATAATGAGCGCAATCTTCTCCATAGGCGACCTGCTCTACCGATCGAAGAGGTACAGACTCGAGATATACGAGCAGAAGAACCCGGAGCTACAGGAAGTGCTCAGGACCGCGAGGGACAACATAGACAAGGACAACATCGTCTCACAGGCGTTGTTTGACGATGTGCTGGAGCGCGCCCGGAAGGTCACCTCTGAGAGCATCATCCCTGCAAAGAAGATAGTCTGGAAGACGTTGATAGTCGGGTTACTCAGCTTCCTGACCGTGATGTCGGGACTCGCCGACTTCCAGCTCCAGGAGGACGGTGGCGAGCTACTGCCCAGCGACAGCATCAAGAAGTTTATACAGGGTGGTGAGGATGAAGAGGACGGGTTCGAGCTGAAGAACGACTCTGGGATCTACGGCGACTCCTCTGATATCGATGCCTCCAACCTCGACATCCAGTTCAGCATAAACGGCACCGGGCAGGCCGACAGCGAGGACTTCAACCCCGCGGAGGAACCCCCGGAGGAGCTGGTGCTCGACGTTTCAGGGACATCGCTGAACGAGGACCTGGACCTGGCGAAAAGCTACAGCCTCGCTATAAAGGAAATCGGATAACCGATTTAATAATTGGAGCCGCAGACAACGATATGAAGATAAAGGGCATGGACGAAGCCGGGAAGTACGAGAAGGCGAACCAGAAACTCACAGAAATCCTGGAAGAGATGAAAAAGGTCATAGTCGGCCAGGAACAGGTCCAGAAACAGCTCCTGATATCCGTACTGTGCGACGGCAACGTCCTGCTCGAGTCATACCCCGGGCTGGCGAAGACCAAGATGGTGAGGACGCTGTCGGAAATCGTCGGGCTGGAGTTCTCCCGGATCCAGAACACCCCGGACCTGATGCCCTCCGATATAACAGGTACGCACATAATAAACGAGAGCGAGGGAGAGAAGGAGTTCGTCTTCCAGAAAGGCCCCATCTTTGCCAACATGATACTCGCCGACGAGATAAACCGGGCGACGCCAAAAACCCAGTCCGCCCTGCTCGAGGCGATGCAGGAGAAACAGGTAACCGTCGGCAACCGCTCCTATCCACTGGAGAAACCTTTCTTCCTGATGGCGACACAGAACCCCATCGACCAGGAGGGAACCTACCCGCTTCCCGAGGCGCAGAGCGACCGTTTCATGATGAAAGTAAAGGTCGACTACCCGTCGAAGAACGAGGAGGAAGAGATAGTTGACCGTTTCACTTCAGAGCTTGACTACTCCCCGGAGCTTGAGGAGGTGCTCTCACAGCCATCCGTCATAAAGCTCCAAGAGTTCACGCGCCAGGTCCCAATCGCGAACGACATCAGGACCCGCGCGGTCGAGATAGTGAAGCGGACCAGGACCCACGACGACCTCAACTTTGGCGCCTCACCCAGGGGCTCGATGTCGCTGGTGCTCGCCGGCAAAGGCCGTGCGCTGGTCGAGGGAAGGAACCATGTCTCAGCCTCCGACATCAACCGGATGGCGAAGCCCGTCCTGCGGCACAGGATCGGCCTTAGCTTCGCGGCCGAGAAAGAAGGTAAAGACGAGGACGATGTCATCCAGGAGATAGTTGACGCGGTGTGAGGTAGTCGAGATGATAGAGGTTGACTTTCTGAAGGAACTCGACAGGTTCAACCTCGCTCTGAAGAAGCACTCCATCGAGATACAGGAGGGCCAGCAGCAGAGCCCGAAGACCGGTCAGGGAATGATATTCGAGGACCACACCAAGTATGTTCCGGGTGACGATATCAGGAGGGTTGACTGGAAGGCGTACGCGAGAACGGGCGAACTCTTCATCAAGCGTTTCGAGGAGGAGAAGAGCATAACCGTCCACATACTCGTCGACCGTTCCAGCTCCATGGACTACGGGGATAACAACAAGTACGACTACGCGGCCAAGCTGGGGCTCGCCATCGCCTACATGGTATCCAACACCAACGACAGGTTCCGTTTCTCCGTCTTCTCCGAGACCGTGACCGACATCTCGTCGGCGAGGAGGAACCCCAACATGGGTGACATGGTCGACACCCTGAACTCACTGGGTAAGACCCCGGAGAGCCGTATAGGGCGGTGTCTCACAGAGTATGCCTCCCGTATCCAGAACAAGTCAGTGGTGGTCGTGATATCGGACTTCCTGACGGAGCTTGACGAGATAGAGGCAGGGCTGAAAAGCCTCCAGAACACGGATGCGGTGCTCGTCAACGTCCTCGACTCGACCGAGCTGAAGCCCGAGATGCAGGGCGACGCCATACTAAAGGACCCCGAGTCCGACCTCCAGCTCCGCACCTACCTTTCCTCCCAGACAAAGCAGAAATACAGGGCCCGGCTCGACGAACACACCTCCGGGATAGAGGAGCTTGCCAACAGGAACGGAGCCAAATACCTCAAGCTTTCTACCGGCCAGAACTTCTTCGAATCGTTCCTCGGTGTCTGGCGGCTTCTGAACGAATAAAAAGCTCTGTTCGCGTTCAAGACCATGAACATCTTCGGCTTCGAAACCATCGACAGCCTGCCCGCGCTCTACCACCCGGGGAGCGAAATGGTGGTGATAAGCGACCTCCACCTCGGGCTCGAGGGCTCGATGAGTTACGAGGGGAGCTACGTCCCACAGTTCCAGCTGGAGCAGCTCAAGGAAGACCTTAAAGAGGCGGCGGAGGAAACCGGCGCTTCCCGCATCCTGGTCAACGGCGACCTGAAGCATGAGTTCTCGACGACGCGGTTCTCCGAGGAAAAGGAGATAAGGGAGTTCATAGAGTTCCTGCAGAAGCTTTTCAGCGACATCGTCCTTGTCAAGGGCAACCACGACACCTTCGTGGTGCAGATAGCCGGGGACTATGGCCTTGAACTCAAGGACTATCACGTGGAGGTAGACATCCTGTTCTATCACGGCCACCGGGAGCTCGACCTGCTCGGGGCTGAAGACTATGAAACTGTCGTGATAGGCCACGAGCATCCCGCGCTGACCCTCAGGGACGAGATAGGTGTGAAGGAGAAGGTGGACTGCTTCCTCTACGGCGAGACGGATAACGGGAAGCGGCTGGTAGTCCTTCCCGCTTTCTCGAAGATCTCCGGCGGCTCGACAGTCAACGAGGTGCCAACCCACAAGCTACTGTCGCCGGTGCTCCGGAACCAGGTCGATATCGACGGGATGAAGGCAGTCGCGGTCTCCAAGGAGGCCGGGCTGTTCGAGTTCCCGGAGATAGGGAAGATTTAGTCACAGCTCGTCTTTTCTACCCACGAACACGAGCCCGAAAATCAGGGCTGAGACTCCTGCCGCGGCGAGGAAGGAGGCGTTGATGCTCCAGATGGAGGCCACTGTTCCCGCCATGATGGGTCCTATGGTCTGGCCGGCATGCTTGAAGAACTCGAGGAATCCGGTAAGTTCGCCCTCTATCTCGTCAGGTGCGCGGTGGTCGAACACGGCATGCATGGCGGGTGACATCCCAGAGGAGAGAAGCCGGGCGACGAAGAAGAGTACACCAACGACGACGAGCTCCGAGACAAAGCTCAGTGCCACCATGACTGGTGTCAGCAGGCCTGCGAGCATCGACAGCGTCTTCAGCTTTCCTATCCTGTCGGCGAAGTCGCCGAAGACGAACTGAAACGCCTTGGGAAGGGCCGCAGCCCCGAATATCAGGCCCATAAGCTCGAAATTGCCAGGCGCGATGTCGTTGAGGAGGAGGGGCAGGGCAAGCCAGTAGAACGAGAATATTATGGACTGGAAGAATATCAGGGCAAACGGGAAACGAAGCGAGTGCCAGTGATCCTTTATGTGGTGCCAGTCATCGAGATAGGTCTTCCTGTGGAACAGTGTCCCCACTGACTCCACCAGGCCCTTCCTTCTCTGTATGCCTATGTAGCTGTAGAACACCGCGACGGCGAGGGCCGCGGTCAGCACCCAGAGCTTGAAGGTTATGGGGAAGCCGCGGGAGGCTATCAGGTAGCCGCCTATAACCGGTCCGACTATTATGGCGAGGTTGACACCGAGCAGGAAGACCGAGATGGATTCAGATTCCACGTCCTCGTCCGCACTCCTTAAAGACACGCTCCAGCCGCCGTTCCATATCAGGACCTTCGCGAAGCCCTCCGAGGCCTTTCCCAGCACTATCAGGAGCGGAAGAGTCGAGGCGTAGAGAACCGGTGGAAAGATCTGGGATATCAGGCCGAGGAATATCACTGCCTTCTCTCCCGACCGCTGTATCAGGTTCCCGGTCGGGATATCGAGGAGCAGGGGTATGGCGGCCGGGAGCGACGTTATAACGCCGATGAGGAAGACGCTGGCTATGTGTTTTTCAAAATATATGGGCAGGAACTGCCAGACAGTACTCCGTCCCAGCCACGCCAGCAGGAAAACCACTGAAAGGTACTTCGCGATACGGGGAACGCGGTCGAACTCCATGTTTTATCGCTCAGTAGGTCACGTAGTTGCTGTCCCGTCGTTCCTCTTTTTCCTTCTCTTCCTCGCGCTCCTTCTGCTTCTCCAGGAACTCTTTCTTCGCCTTCTCCTTTATCTCGTCGAACCGCTCCTCGGCCATGTTCCGGTCTGTGCCCGCCTCCTCTTTCTTCAGCTTCTCGTAGCGGTCGCTCGAGGAGTCCCCTGCACCAGAATTCTTCGCGGCTTCCAGGAACTCATTCGTCATCCTTCTCACCTTTCCTTCCACCACCCACCATCGGCAGGTAGCGGGCGTACGACATTATCTTTGCGATGTTCTCTGTGGTGTTCTCTACCGTCCGGGCCGATTTCTGGGCAGAAGACACCACGCTGTCGATGTTCCTGAGGATGACGACTACGTAAGCCAGGACCGCCAGTAGCAGTATCTTCCATACAACATCGAGCGCCAGATTGAGAGTTACGAGGTCAACAGCCATAACCGATTATTGACGGTCGCGTATTTTATAGTTGGCGGTTAAGAAACCATTAAAAGCATCTCGTGGCAATTTTTAGG
>CAZAII010000037.1:0-8680 GCA_964485165.1 uncultured archaeon
CTTCCGATAACCTGCTGTATGAAGTCGTCGCCTCCGAAAGGATACCGGGATGAGGCCTTTTCGAGCAGGTTCTTCAGCATTCTAGAGCACCCATATTATCAGCGCTATGTATAGACCTACCAGCGCTAGAACAAAAAGCCTTACAATTATGTTGAGGCTGTACATCAGGCTGTAGTAGTCCTTCTGGAGCAGCTTTATCTCTTCTGTCAGGGCGTTTGTGAATCCTATGTCTGCTCCCGAGACTTTCTCTTCCGCCCTTTCGATCAGTCCAAGCAGCTCCTCTCTCGGTATATCCTTTTCCAGGGCGAGTTCGTGGATGCTACGGTGGGTGTCGGTCGTCACGACGAGGACCTCGTCGAAGTAGTCCTCCATCTCTTCCTGGAGCGAAAGCACGTTCTTCGAGGGTCCGTTCTCGTCGGCAGCCAGGATGAGTGTGCGCTGTCCCTCTACCTCTTCGACCAGTGTGAAGGCTGACTTGTCGTTCGTCTTCGAGGCGTAGCCGGCACGGTATTCATGGAGTTCAAGCTCCTCAAGCTCTCTCAGGAATTCGAGGAGGTGGCCTCTGAAACGCTCCGCATCCACGGTGCCGTAGAAGAGGGTATCCCGGTCCTGGTGCTCTGTGTGGGAGTGCCGGTCGACGAGGAGGACTTCTTCCAGGTCTATTATATCCCTGAAGATCCATTTCTCGAAATCATCGTACCTGTCCGTCTCCATGAAGACCAGCTTCTGGTCGCCTATCCTCCTGCCGTAGAACTCTATGCCGTCGTACTGTTTCCGCACCATCCTCGACGCTTTGCCTCCGAGCTCCGGCTCTGTGAGTGCGTCGATTATCTTGTCACAGTCGTCGGGATCCGCCGGGTCGTCCTGGTGGGTGGAGGGTATGTGGAAGAAGAACCCGGTCCCGTCCCTGTTGAGGTGCTTGATGACTTTCTCAGAAAGGCTTCCGCCGCCGAATCCCTCGAGCGGACCGGGATGGACCCAGGGTGCGGCGATGGTCGCTCGTCCTGACTCGTTCTGGATGGCGAGAGTCTGCACGTCCGGGCGTGCGGGGTAACCCAGGTCTAGCGCCGCTTGTTCCTTCTGGAGTATCCCTGCGGCGAGATCAGAGGCGGTGACGTTCGAGATGTTGCTTCCCATCAGGTACTCCTGGATCAGGATGACCGTCACAAGTACAATGCCCGCGAACACCAGCACGCCGAGGTTGGTTAAGTATTCGGCCGCAGTGACGTCCAGAAGTCTTCCGAGGAAGTAGTGGAAGCCGCCGAGTATCATCATGGGCTGGACCGCGCTCAGCGGAGCTATCTTTGAGAGGTGCTCCATACCGACGGAGAGGATGAGTACTATGAGGTTGGCGAGGAAGACGGTTATCAGGCCGAGCCAGAAGATGTTCCAGGCTGCCACGAAGTTGTTGGCGCCGGAGAGTATCGCAGTGTACAGGAATATTATCAGCTGTGTCGAGAGCATCAGGAAGTACCCCCATTTACGCGGGTAGTCGGGCAGGAACCGGTAGAGCAGTTCCCCGGTCAGGAAGCAGGGTGCGATAAACAGGAATAGAGCCAGTACGGGTATCATGTTGGGTTCTAGGCTGTGCCGGGTGAAGAGCCTAAGCAGGGTGTAGAAGGCGACGCTGTAAAAACTCCCAAGCACTATCAGGAGTGCCGCGGTCTTCTTCGTCGAGGGGATGTGGAATATTATCTTTTCGAAGATGTCCAGGTTATAAGCCATCCGCCACACCCCTGTATATCTCTTCCAGCCGGTCGATGGTTTTGGAAAGTGAGAACCGCATCACCGCTTCCCGGGGTTCGAAACCCCCCGAAAGCGCTTTCTCGACCTTCTCATGCAGGTCCTCGGCGTCTCCCCTGGCGTACCGCAGCCCGTTGCCTTCGGTCACGGTGTGGGTGAAGGGTTCCACGTCGGGAGTCACTACCGGTGTGCCGCAGGCGTTCGCTTCAAGCACTGAAAGGCCGAGAGTGTCGGCTGTCGATGCGGTGACGAAGACATCTATCCCTGTGTAGAACCCTGGAAGCCTTTCCCGCGGCAGGAAGTCCTGCATCAGCACGTTGTCCGGCGCTGAATCCTTTATCTTGTCCTTCTGTGGGCCTTCACCGACTATGAATACCGATCCCTCGAAACCCTCTGCGAACTCGATGAGTTCCCGGATGTTCTTCTCCATGCTTATCCTTCCGCTGTAACCGGCCACCGGCCTCTCCAGCCCTGAATCCTCTATAATATCGGTTTCGGAGGGCTGGAAGAACTCTGTGTCCACACCCACTGGCAGCTCCATGTGATCCACCTCCCGGTCTATATCGGGCGTTGAAGCTGTGACCGTGTCGAAACTGTTGAGGAAGTAGTTCTCGAGAGGTAGGTGGACCTTCGCGAGCGCGGCGGCCAGCACTTTGCTGTGGAGCTCCTGCTCGAAGTATTCCTCCAGGGGTGTGTGGTGTGTGTAAACCGCCGGGAGGTCGTTGCGGCGGGCATAGAGCCTTCCCGCTATCCCCAGGGGTGCGGGGCTGTGGCAGTGCACCACATCCACATCCGGGAAACTTCCGAAGCCGGTCGGTACCGGTATGTTGTACCCGCTGTAGAACGGGTTCGGGACAGAACGGACCGGTATCTCTCTTTCCCCCGGGCTGTAGTCGTCGGACTCCGGGTAGATGATGTAGACTTCGTGACCTCTTTCCTCCAGCTCGTCCCTCCACGACTTGAGTGTATATGTGACTCCGTCTATGGAGGGGAAGTAGCTGTCCGAAAAGAAGGCTACTCGCATACAAGTGGTTCTTCACCTGTAAAGTTTTAAACAAGCTCCGAGTAGAGATCTGCCATCTGGCGGCCTATATTGTCTAGAGAGAACTTCCTGCCGGTTTCACGGGCGTTTATTCCTATTTCCTTCCTTAAATCGGGGTCTTTCATCCTCTCCAGTTCCTCTGCAAAGTCTCCGTCCGATTTCAGGCAGTTCTGCCCGTCTTCCAGCCAGTTGAAAGTAGGTATATCCCTTATAACCACCGGTTTACCGCAGTAGAGAGCCTCAAGCAGCGATATGCCTTCGTTTTCCTCGTGCGTCGGGAAGAAAAATATGTCGCCAGCGGCGAAGGCACCCCTAACGTCGTCGATGAAGCCCGGGAACTGGCAGTTTTCGGGGGATTCGCGGACCAGCTCGGATGTCTCCCGGTCCTTCAGTTTCAGGTGTTTAGGGCCGAACCAGACGAAGTCGAGTTCCGGCATGTCCTCTGCGGTTTCAACGAACTCCCGGAGGCCCTTCCTCTTGAAAACGTGGCCGAGGTTGAACACCACCGGTTCCTCTAGGTCGTAGCGGTCCATGTACTCCTCCCGGAGATCCTCGAAGCCGTCGAGTTTTTCACCATCCACGCCGTTGCTGATGACGGTTGACTCCTTCCCCGTGTATTCCTCGATGATTCCCTGGTTGTAGTCGGAGGGGCAGATAAGCCGGTCTGCGAGGCTGTAGCCGAACTGGAGCCAGTACCGGAGCGGGACCGCTATCTTATCACTCAGCCGGAAGCTCTTCCCGAAGTCCTCGGCTGTCAGGTGGGTGTGGACTACCACAGGAACTTGCTTTCTCAGGGCTCTCAGTGCATAGTAGACGGATACGGGCCCCATGACGTTGAGGTGGAGAAGGTCCGCATCAAGATCTGGTTCTGTCGTGAACTCTATGCCCTCTTTTTCAAGCGCCTTTCTCTGGTGCCTAACCGATTCCCGGATTCCGCCGGTTATCCTTTCCTCGAACTCGCAGTAGTGGCTTACCCGCACCTCCGACCACCTCCGGACCTTGACCGGTTTCCTGGCATCGCTAAGCTAAAAACTATTGTACATGCTTTTCAAGTTATGGAGAGGGAAATAGCGGAGGAGCGTATAGAGAGGCTTTTCGAGCTGGCGGATGAACGCCTGCAGGATGAGCCGGAGCTTTCTGACCGTTACGTCGAGCTGGCGAGGGAGATAGGTATGAGGTACAGGGTCAGCATCCCGGAAGAGCTCAGGAAGAGGTTCTGCCACCGATGCTACGGCTACCTGAAACCCGGTGTGAACTGCCGGGTGAGGATTGATTCAAAAAACAGGACTGTAAACTATGCTTGTAGGAACTGTGGAAACGTGAACCGCTATGGATTCTAGAATGAAGAGGGTAATCTGGTTCGGGGCCTCGACCCTGCTCCTGCTGGCCATGGTCTACTTCGCCGATGTCGGGGAACTATTCAGGGCGGTGAGCGCCGCAGAGATGGTGATACTTATCCCCGCGCTTTTCATAGGATTCGCAACCACCTTTGTCTGGAGCTACACCTGGTACAGATTCTTCAAGACCCTTGAACTACCCATATCCTATCTAAGGACCTACAAGATCTTCCTGGCAGGCAGGTTCCTGGACAACATAACCCCGCTTGGGACCTTCGGCGGCGAACCCTTCATGGCTTACATAATCTCCAGCAACACCGAGGCAAGCTACGAGAAGGCTTTTTCGACGGTTTTCTCGGCGGACATGGTCAACATCACACCGCCTTTCACTTTCATTCTTGCAGGTTCAGTCTACCTTCTCTTCTTCGGCTCGCTTAACGAGGTCATACTGCAGACACTTCTACTGGCCCTTCTGGCGACTCTGGCCGCTGGAGTGGTGCTCTACCTCCTCTGGTTCAAGACCGAGAAACTGGAGAAGGTTTCGATTGGCGCGGTCAGGTGGATATCTGACCATCTCGGGCTGGGCAGGAGGATAGTGAAGGCCATGAACAGCAGGATAAACCGGCTCCAGAAGAACTTCAGGAAGATAGGTGAAAGCCCCCGGCACCTGATCAAGACCGTAGGGGTGGCACACCTAGGCTTCATACTTGAAATAGTTACTATATACCTGATACTGATGTCGCTAGGAGTCGAGGTCGATTTCGCGCCGCTCTACTTTGTCATGCCGCTCGCCGCCCTGGCGAACTTCTCCCCGATGCCAGGAGGTTCAGGGGCCTATGAGGCCGCACTATCCGGTCTACTGACCTTCTTCTTCGAGATCACCTTCGCCTCAGCCCTGCTGGCCGCTATCCTGTTCCGGCTGGCTGTCTACTGGCCGGTGCTGGCCGCCGGTTACGTAACACTTAACATGCTTCAGGAGGAGAGGAGGGGATGAGCTACCTCTACCTTCTTGCCGGCGAAGATATGGAACTTGCCACTGAGGAAGTCAAAGGCTTCCTTAGGTCGCAAAGAGTCGAGGAAAGCGTTGAAAGACGCGGAAGACTGGCGGAGACCGGGGCTGAGCCATCCCAGCTGAGGAGGCTGGCGCTCGTGCATGAGGTATCACGGAAACTGGAAGAGGGCGCCCTTGGGGATCTCCAGCCGGAGTACCGGCCGTCTTCAAGCTACAGGGTCAGGGCGGTCGAAGTTGAAGGAGATCACGATACGCAGGAGATACAGGAGCGCCTGGGAGAAGTGCTTGAGGCGGGGCAAAATGAGGTCGACCTGGAAAACCCGGAGGAAGTAGTCACGGCGTATCTGCTGGAGGACCGTTACGTCCTGGGAGAGCGTGTTCTCGACATCGATAGAGGGCTGTTCGAGAAGAGGAAGAACCAGGAGCGTCCCTTCTCCTCGCCTGTCTCGCTGGACCCTGTCCTGGCGCGCGTACTGGTCAACCTCGCAGGAGTCCAAGCGGGTGAACACGTCCTGGACCCGTTCTGCGGCACCGGTGGTGTGCTTATAGAGGCTGGACTCTGCGGCGTCGGTGTCCACGGGCTGGACATCAGCGGTGAGATGGTGGAGGGTGCCAGAGAGAACCTGGAGGAGTACGGTATAATAGTCCACGATATACGGCAGGGTGACGTTGCTGACGCGGCCTCGATTTTTGGACAGGAGTTCAGCGCGGTGATAACGGACCTTCCCTACGGCAAGGCCTCCAGGTCCGAGAACTCCCCTGTCGATTCCTTCCTCGAGATAGCTCCGGAGCTGGCAAATAAAGTGGTTTTCATGTCAGACAGGTCTGGGATCGCGGAGCTGGAGCCCGAGCACGAGGTCTATGTCCACAGCAACCTGACCCGGTATATCTACGTCGTTGACTATTCCCACATCTGATCCAGTATATTGGCCGAGAAGGCGAGGTTGAATATCACGACCAGACCGAAGACCAGCAGACCGTATGGAGTCTTCTCTGGCAGTTCAAGTTCGATGAACTCGGTGCTGGCTGCGAGTGCGAGTACGGCAACTGTGACCGCGAAAGAGGCGGTGATCATCAGCGAGGTTTTCATAGCCTCTCCGAGGTCTATCTTCTCTGCGAGGCTCATAGAAGCCGATTATGAACGGATGGTTAAAAATACTGACTAGAAATAACCTTGCACGCCGGTTTCCGGACCTTCGTATTCTTCCAGGCGGGTCTGTCTACCCTCGTAGGACGGGGTCTCACCTGCCTGCGCCATCTGGAACAGTATCACCTCTTCCTTCTCGGATAGACCTCCGCTTTTCATCATCGCGTCAATCTCAGCCCAGCCCTTGCTCGGCGAACTCGCCTCGTCAACCATTGTTACTTTATAGTGGCAACTAATTTATATTAGTTTCGGTGTTCTCTCGGACCGTCTTTATAATTTGCCGCACAATGTAAACATTATGGAAGTGTGGACCGTAGGGACATCGAGTTCTGTACCCACCCGTGAGAGAGGCCTGCCCGCGAATATGATAAACTACGAGGGTGAACGCATCCTCCTCGACTGCGGCGAAGGCACTCAGCGCAGGTTGATGATGGACAAGCTCGGCCTGATGAAGATCAGCAGGATTTTCGTGACGCACTGGCACGCGGACCACTTCTCTGGCCTCCTGGGGCTTATACAGACCCTGGAGATGGAAGGACGAGACCACCCGCTATACATCTACGGGCCGCCTCGCACTGAAGAGTTCACGGAGAGGATACTCGACACCGGTTACTTCAGCCGGAACTACGACATACTCGTGGAGGATATCGTTGAAGGGGAGGTTATAGCCGGCGAGGGATACGAGGTGCGTCCATTCGAGGTCGAGCACGGTATCAATGCGTTTGGCTACGTCTTCCAGGAGGAGTCGGCGGTGAAGGCGAACAGGGAGAAGATGGAAGAGCTGGGGCTGGAGGCATCACCCAAGATAGGGCGGCTGAAGCAGGGCGAGACTGTGGAGGTGGACGGCAGGACTATAGAACCCCGGGATGTTGTGGAGGAGGTCTCGGGCAGGAAAATCGCCTACTCCGGTGACACTGCGAAATGCGAGAACATGGTGGAAAACGCAAGGGATGCGGACCTGCTGATCCATGAGGCAACCGTCGCGCATGAAATGGCTGGCGAGCGACCTAACCATACAAGCGCCCGAGAGGCCGCGGAAATCGCTAAAGAGGCTGGAGTTGAGAAACTCGCACTTACACACATCTCCCGCCGCTACCGTGGACGGGAAGAAGAGCTGGTTCAGGAGGCCCGCGAGGTGTTCGATAACACTTTACTCGCTTCAGACGGTCAGGAGTTCAACATCAAGCCCCATCGTCCGGAGGGCTAGTTACCTAACTGTTCAAGTGTTTCCTCTACAAACGGTTCTATGTCATCTTCCATCCGTTTCTTCGCCGCCTTCCCTATCGAAATGTTCCTATCGAGGGAGGAGTCTATAACAGAGTCGGATATGTTGCTTTGGAGCCTTGAAACATTTATCTGGCCATCGTGGAATCCCCGTTCAAATCGGTCCTCGACTTCTCTTACCATACTGTTGACGTCTGAGTTGGAGGCGCTGCTGCTGCCGAGTTTGTTGAGGTCAACGTAATCAAGTCCTGTTTTCGGGTCGTTCCGGAGGATATCGGTTTTGTTGATAGGTCTTTCGGCAATCTCATGGATATGATTGATTGATTTCAGAGTCTCAATCACCAGGGCGTTCCTGACCGCGTTATACTCGTCGTCCCGGTTCTGAGGGTTCATCTCAAGTATGTGCCTTGAGTTCATCTTCGGCGATCCTTCAGACATGAAGTGGGAGTCCTCGGCGTCTATAACGATTGCGTGGTCTGCGTTACCCGAGAAAAGCATGTTCCTGAGCTTTGGAGTTCCGCTCCATTCGCCGTTTCCGGACCACATCCCTATCAGATCCTCGTGCATTATTTCTGCATCATAGAGAGGGCCATACGCTTTTCCTGTTGCCTCGGCGTGGTCTAGGAGGTCCGGGAACCCATTAAACTTTATGTCGGATAGCTGCCCATAGAAACTGTAGAAAGGCATACCGTACCAGATTTCGCCTTCCTCATCCTGACGGATGTATAGAACTTCTGCGCCTGCTCCTAGGTCATCAAAGAGTATCTGGAATTCCATTTCGTGCGGTACGCGGTTTGGAGACTTTTCCATCACTGTCTCGGGTATCTTTACGTTGTGATCATCGTTGGCCTCGGCGGGATCATAAGCCTGTACTACATCTCCATAGTATCTTTCCAGCTGGCTGTCTTCCATGCCTCTTTTACGTCTCCGCGCTTCCTCATAGGGGAGAGGTTCTAATGTCAGTTCCTCTGGCAGGTAGTTCTTAACAGGTACTATATCTTGAGCCATAGCGTATAATTAATGGATAATCTAATAAATTTGTTACGGTTAAGTGAATAATTATTTTTCCTTGGTTTTCTTCCTGCTCTCGCTCGGTTCGACCTCTATCTCCGCACCAGAGAACTCTTCCTTGATATCGAAGAAGCGGTCGAAGAAGACCGCGAGCGCTGCTATCT
>CAZAII010000038.1:0-8667 GCA_964485165.1 uncultured archaeon
GTCGACAGCATCGGGCTCGACGAGGACGAGCTGAAAGTCATCGCGGACCGGATGGATATCGGGCTAGGCGACGGAGAGCTCTCGATGGGAGAGGTCTTCCAGGTCTCCAGGGAGCTGATAGAGCGGTACGGGCTGGAGCGTTGCCACGTCCACACTTACAACTTCCACCTGACCGTGACAGCAAGCGACTACGAGGTCGCACCCAGGGAGATCCGTGAGGGAATGGTTTTCGGGGAACTGTCGGCGATAATCGCCGCAGGCAAGGGGGAGTACCCTTCCTGGGAGGACTACAGGGACTTCGACATGGAGAACAAGCACATGCACAGGCTTGACGACCTCGAACATTTCCAGGACTTCTTCGAACTAGAGGGCTTCGTGGAGACCGGTATAGCCGAGGTCGAAGGCCTGAAAGTCGTCGCGATTCCCACCATCATCCACGAGGATCCCGAGAAGGTGGTGGGCCTGGGCGACATAATATCTTCAGGCGCCTTCACTGGCGAGATAACCTAGCGAACCTAACTCGCATCATCTATGGCTTCCCTGACCCTGGACTCCACATCGTCGAGTATCTCCTCAAGAGCCTTTTCCGTATCCGCCTCACACCTCAATCTCATCTTCGGCTCCGTATTTGAAGGCCGAATCAACGCCCAGCCGGAATCAAACAAGATCTTGGCGCCGTCTTTCTTCGAAGTCTCGTGACCCGAGTACTCCTTCAAAATTCTTTCAACAACTTCCTCTTTGGCATCATGAGGGCAATCCATGTTTATCTCTGGCGACACCGGATAATCGGGGAAGGATTCAAGCTCCCCTACAAGGTCGCGCTCCGATACAACCTGGCACATCAGCGCCGCGGCGAAAAGCGCATCGTCAAAAGGCAAACCGAACGATGGGAAGTAGTAGTGGCCCGAGAGCTCTCCCGCGAACACTACTCCAGGATCCCGATGGATCTCCTCTGAGATGAAGGTGTGGCCCACACGTGACTCCACCGGTTCACCTCCAGCCTCGCCTATCTTCTCCCTGACGAGCTTCGAGGCTCGGAGGTCGTGTACCACCTTGCCCTTCTCGCGCTCCAGGCACTCCCGGGAGAAAACCGCCAGGACCTCGTCTTCATCGATGTAGCCGTAGCCAGGAAGGACGAAACCTGCCCTGTCGCCGTCGCCGTCGAATATTATGCCGAGATCCTCACCGTCCATAGCCTGCTCGAGCTGCCGGCGGGCCTCCTCGTCGCCAGGATCGGGTAGATGAGAGGGGAAACTGCCGTCGACCTCCTCGTTTATACCCTTAACCTCGCACCCCAGTTCCTCCAGCAAATCACGGCCTACAGTCGCTGTGACGCCGTTGCCGAAGTTGACAGCAAGTCCCATCGGCCTTTCAAGCTCTATCCTCTCCGCGACGAAATCAACGTAATCCGGCCTGAGTTCAAAACCCCGCACCTCACCCCTCTCTTCCGCGCTCTCGAACTCCCTGGCTTCATACATCCGCTCTATCTCTTTCATACCTCCCTCACGCGAGACCGCGAGAGCTTCACCCTTCGAGAACTTGAAGCCTGTGTACTCGGGCGGGTTATGGGATGCGGTGACCACCGTCGACGCTTCAATATCCAGGTGGCGCATACCGAAGTACACAACTGGTGACGGCACCATCCCGGCATCCAAAACATCCGTTCCTGTCGAGAGCACACCACTGACGAACGCCTCCTTTATCTTCTCTCCGTGTTTCCTGCCGTCCCGGCCCACCAGCACCTCGTCGCTATCCGTCCAGGTGCCGAACGCCTTTCCGACCCTTTCCGCCTCTTCCTCTCCTATCTGGTCAGGGTAGGTCCCTCTCAGGTCGTAGGCGTGGAAGAACGGCGCCATAAGGGAAAAGTCGTGAGGGCAAGTTTTAACTATTCGGATTGACCGAAACGTAAGACAATCGTCTTACGAAGCAAGGCTAGTAAAAAATGTCTTACCATTGTATTACAATTACCTCTCCCAGTAGCCCTCGAGTATATCTGCCCGCCCCCAGTACTCCTCCTGGGTGTCCTCCAGCGACTTCTTCATCACCTTGGTGTTCAGCGAGGTCTCCATGAAGCCACGGTCTTTCTCGTAGATGGGGACGAGCTGGACGTGGAGGTGATCGATGGATTCGCCTGCCGCCTCTCCTATGTTGAGGCCGATATCGATGCCCTCGGGCTCCACCACCTCGCGCTGGAGTTTTTCTACGCGTGCGACCATCGCGAATAAACGGTCGCGTTCCTGATCGCTGAGTTCTGTCAAAGAGTTGACGTGTTTACGCGGGACCACCATCAGGTGGCCGGTATTGTAGGGGAAGATATTCAGGATCACCATCAGGAAGTCGTCCTCGAATACCTGGAGCTTGGTCACGCGGTCGTCGTCCTCCGACTGGGCACAGAAGATGCAGTCGATATCATCCGGGATCTCGATGTCCTCGTACTCCTCGCGTTTCGGGCTCCAGAGATACACTTCGTATGGCTTCAGGTCGCTCATGTCTGAAAATCAGCGGGACTCGAATTTAATACCTGCGGCTAGAAAGGAGATACTTTCTGGAGCTTCGCCTTCAGCCTGTCCGCGACTCCCCGGGATGGAGGTTCCTGGCCCTTCATCCTGTACGCGATATCGTCGAACGCCATCGAGACCTCAGAGTTGGGCTTGTAAGATGCTACCGGTTCCCTGAGCGCGATCCCCTCCCTGACGTGCTTGTGGTCCGGTATCGTTCCCAGGATAGGGGTGCCAACGAGCTCTCTCACGTCCTCTATAGCGACCTCTGCCTTCTCGCCTCTAACCGAGTTCAGCACCAGGCCGAGTATGTCGCGCTCCATCTGCTCAGCGAGTTTCTTGGCGCCGAGGCAGTTGGTCAGCGACGGGAGTTCTGGCTCCGCGACCAGCAGGACCTCGTCAGAAGCCTCTATGGCTGCCTGGACATCGTTTCCGGTTCCCGCGCCGGAGTCGATAAGGACGAAGTCCTTGTCGCCAAGGAACTCGACCAGTACGTGCTTCAGCGTCGAGGCGTCAGCGTTGAATTCAAGTACCGATGCGGGAAGGACCGAGATGCCGGCCGGGTGTTTCGAGACCGCCTGGGTTATGTAGGCTTCGCCATTCAATACGTCATTCAGTGATACCTCCTGGAAACCCAGGCCGAAGTGCTGGGCCATGTTGGCGCCGGAGAAGTTGCTGTCTATTATAAGTACGTCATGCCCCTGGCGGGACAGTGAAACTCCAAGGTTGGCGGTCACGGTGGTCTTCCCGACCCCTCCCTTTCCCGAAACTACAGAAATTACCCGGGTCATCGTTAGATGTTTCTCGTCGGGTTAATAAAAAGCTTCACCGGTAGTTGAAAACGCGCTCGCACCCCGCTGTAAGCGCCTCGACATCCGAACTGGTCCCGACGGGCGCCTCTACCCTGAGAAGGGAGTTCTGCTCTGGCCGGTTCACGACCCGGCTGACGTTCCTGTCCCTACTGTAGAAATTCACCAGTAAAGCCCTGACCGGGTGGTTTACCTGGACGAAAATCGTTGTATGCGTGCCGTTGAACTGCCTGTCGATGAACCGGACCTCGACGTTGCTGCACTGGATCGCTTTCCGCTGGTCCTCCAGCGACTGGTTTTTCGACCTCTCCAAGGTGTCATCCGCCCAGGTGTACATCGCGAATACCAGCCCGCCGATTATCAGGAAGATAAACAGCGTTCCTGGCTTTATCAGCATCGTGTTGTCGGACATCCTACCTAAAACTATCGACTAGCCTAGACAAAAAGCCTTTGCTTCTGAGGTCTGGTTCGTAGTCCAGTCCAGCGATTTCCGCCGCGATCCCCTTGAAACGCTCCGATACGTGATGGTCGGGATCATGGTGCACCACCGGCTTCTTGACCGATAACGCTTCCGTGACCTTGTCGTGCTCCGGTACCTCCATCACCACAGGGTAGCCTATCATCGAGCTGACCTCGCTGGCGTCCAGTTCCGAGCTGTGTCCCTTGACCCTGTTCAGCACCACACCGATAACATCCGTCCCGGCCTCCTCGGCAAGGTTGACGGTCTTCAGCGCGTCGGTTACCGCCGGCAGGTTCGGGTTAGTGACGACAAGAACCTCGTCGCTAGCCTCTATAGCGCTTATCGACTCGTTTCCGAGTCCTGCAGCCGAATCCACAAGGACGAAATCCGGCTCTCCGACAGCGTCCAGAAGAACATCGCTTAAATTCTCGGGCGAGGTGTCGACCAGGTCGTCGATCGAGAGACCCGCGGGAACGACCCTCAGACCCGAGTTGTGTATGTACATCGCCTCGGTGATGTGTGCGTCCCCCCTCAGGACGTCGTGAAGCGTCTTGGGGTACAGAGGGATGCCCAGGTGGAAGCCCAGGTTCGGGTTGGTCAGGTTCGCATCAAGTACTATGGTGTCAGATCCGAACTGCGTCAGGGCCGCGCCGATGTTAGAAGTTACCGTGGTTTTTCCCGTGCCTCCCTTCCCACTGCTTACACAGATCAACCGGGTCATCGTATCAAAATGATTTCATCGCGGGATTTAAATTACTAGTGAACCCGCCGTTTGATTGAAATCCCTGAAAAACCAGTTATCAGGTATGCCAGAACCGACCTTATGTACGACCTCAGGCAGATGCTGAAACACTGCATGGTCCTTATAGTAATGGCGGTGTTCTGGGCCGCGGTCTCAAGAATGGTCGGCTACAGCCTCGGGTCCTACGGGCTTTCCGCGACCGGCGCCACCCTGGGCAACGCGCTGTACACCGCAGGTCTGCTGAACGCCGCGCTCTACCCGGTGGTCGTCACTGCCCGGACCCATCGGTCGACACATCCGCGTTTTCTTTTCTTTGCGGTTCAAGAATATTGAAATAAGTTCTCGAGAAACCGGTCCCATGGCAGGGGAATTCGCGTCAAAGCTCAACATCCTAGAGGACAAGTGGCAGGAGGAGTGGGCGCAGGAAAACGTTTTCGAGCCGGATCCTGAAGACGGGGAAAAGTTCTTCATAACCGTAGCCTATCCATACCCGAGCGGTGGGATGCACGTCGGCCACGTTCGCACAGATGCGCTCCCTGACATCTTCGCACGCTACAAGCGGATGCAGGGCTTCAACGTCCTGTTCCCGATGGCCTGGCACGTCACGGGCACACCGATAATAGGTGCGCTGGAACGGCTCCAGGAGGGAGATGAAAAGCAGGTGGAGGTTCTGCGCGACGTCTACAACGTTCCACAGGAAGTGCTAGACAGCTTCGAGGAGCCTATGGACTTCGCCCATTACTTCATCGAGAACTCATACAAGAAGAACATGAAAAAGCTCGGGCTCTCCATAGACTGGCGCCGCGAATTCACTACGAACGACGACCAGTACAGCAGGTTCATCGAGTGGCAGTACAAGAGACTACGGGAAAAAGGGCTGCTCAAGAAGGGCAAGCACCCGACGAAGTACGATGTCAAGAGCGGGAACCCGGTGACGACGCACGACCTGCTCGAGGGCGAGGACGCAGAGATGCAGGAGTACTCCCTGGTTAAGTTCAGGGGCGACGACGGCTTCTTCCCGTGCGCCACGCTGAGGCCCGAGACCGTCTTCGGCGTTACCCATCTCCTCATCGACCCGGCAGGGACGTACAAGATAGCCGAGGTGGACGGCGAGCGCTGGATAGTTAGCGAGGAGGCGGTCGAGAAGCTCCAGCACCAGGAGAGAGACGTCGAACTCATCGAAGAGGTGAAAGGCGAGGAGTTCGTGGGGGAGACAGTCGAGAGCCAGGTCACAGGCGAGAACGTCATGATACTTCCCGCCAGCTTCGTCGACACGGATTCAGGATCCGGAGTGGTGATGTCGGTCCCTGCGCACGCACCCTACGACTGGATATCCCTGGAAGACCTGAAGCAGAGCGAGGACACGCTCAAGGAGTACGGCATCTCGCCGGAGAAAGTTCGCTCTATAGAGCCTGTCCAGATAATCAATACTGACGAGTACAGCGACATCCCTGCAAAGCAGGCGTGCGAGAACCACGGCGTCGAGTCCCAGGAGGACGAGCAGGCCCTGGAGCGCGCGACCGATGAGGTATACGAGGAGGAGTTCCACAAAGGGGTGCTGAACGCCAACTGCCAGGACTTCGCCCACGAGCAGGTTTCGGACGTCAAGGATATGATGACAAGGCGGTTCGAGGACCAGGGTAAGTTCAGCTCGATGTACGACTTCTCCGAGGACGTGGTGTCACGGTCCGGCGGCAAGGTAATAGTCTCGCTCGAGGAGTCATGGTTCCTGGAGTACGGCGACAAGGGATGGAAGGATAAAGCGGACAAGAACCTCGAGATGGCAGACATAGTCCCAGGAACTCGGAGGAGCGATTACTCACATACAATCAACTGGCTCGAGAGCTGGCCCTGCATCAGGAACTACGGCCTCGGGACAAAGATGCCGTTCGACGACGAGTTCATAGTCGAGCCGCTCAGCGATTCCACGATATACATGGCGTTCTACACCATACGCCACATAATAGAGGATGTCCCCGCGGACAAGCTCGCACCGGAGTTCTTCGACTACGTCTTCAACGGGCAGGGAGAAGCGGGAGAAGTCGCCCAGGACACGGGGATCCAGCCGGAGATAGTAGAAAATGCGAGAGAAAGCTTCGAGTACTGGTACCCTCTGGACTGGCGGACATCGGGCCACGACCTGGTGCAGAACCACCTCACGTTCATGATGTTCCACCACACCGCGCTTTTCGAGCAGGAGAACTGGCCGCGAGGCATCGCTACCTGGGGCATGGGACTGCTTGAAGGAGAGAAGATGTCGTCAAGCAAGGGCCACGTCGTGCTACCGGACAACGCCATAGAGGACTACGGCGCAGATACAGTGCGGCTATTCCTGTTCGCGTCTTCCGAGCCCTGGCAGGACTTCGACTGGCGCGCCGAAGACGTGGAGCAGTACCGGAGCAAGCTCCAGAGCTTCTACAACCGCTCCCTCAAGCTCTACGGCTCAGGGGAGGAGCGCGACCCCAACAACCTTGATAAGTACGTCCTGTCACGGTTACAGCACATAATAGAGCAGACCACCGAGTCGCTTGAAAACTTCCAGACTCGTAAGGCGGGACTGAATGCGTTCTTCAAGTTGAACTCTCTGGTGAACGAGTACAGGAAGCGCGCCTCGGAGATGAACACCGGTGTCATAAACGAGCTGGTGGAGAAGCAGGTCCTCCTGCTCTCGCCCTTCACCCCGCACGTCTGCGAGGAGATATGGAGCGAGATGGGTAAAGCCGGCTTCGTTTCAGAGGCACAGTGGCCCGAGCCGGTGGAAGAGCTGAGGGACCTTGAGATAGAGTACGCCCACGACTTCCTGGGCGGTGTGATAGACGACATACGGGAGCTCTCCGATATCGTCGGCGAGTTCGAGGAGATAAAGATAATAGTAGCAGAGGACTGGAAACGCGAACTGTTCCGGGAGATGGAGGAGGTAATCGAGGAGCGTCCAGAGTTCGGCGAGGCGATGGAAGAACTGGCCCACGGCAGGAAATCACACGCCGAACAGGTAAAGGACTACCTTCAGGAATACCTTGAAGACCCCGGTGATCTGCCGGACCGGGTATTCTCCACGGAGCGGGAACTCGAGATACTCGGGGAGAACGAGGAGTTCCTGGAGGACGAGTTCGACAGCTGGGTGACTATAGAAACGGAACAGGAGTCGCGGGAGAACAAGGCATCGAGAGCCGAGCCCGGGAAACCGGCGATAGTTCTAGAATAACAGACTACGGTTCTAGTACCTCCTCAGGCTCTCCTGGAGGTTGCTGTCGAGCTTCCTGTCGACGTTGACATCGCTCTCCATCTCCTTGAGAACTTCCCTCTGCGCCCGTGCCATCTCCTCTACACGGTCCAGACGCTGGTTGAGGTGGGCGAGAGCCACCCATATCTGGGCGACAGAAGCGTTCTCCGCCTCCATGTAGCCTGAACGGTACTGCTGTATGGAGTCCAGCAGGGATTCGAGAGCCAGCCTGATCTGTTCCGGTAGCCGCTGCTTCCACTCCATGGAGGGCCTTTTGCTCCCAATCTTTTTAGCCATATCCGACCTCGCGTTTTAAAATCACGCTCTTACACTGCTTAAACGGATGAGACGCCGAATCAACTTCGCCCTGGTTGTGGCAGTCGCGACCACGATATCCGTGCTCAGCCTCGTGAACCCTGGCGACCCTGGAAGAGGTGTCTCGATGCTTGCCCCACTGCTCCACGCGACCGGCTACTTCCTGTTAGCGGGAGCCCTGATGCTCCACTTCCACGACACCGGGAAGGGACACGTCGAGGCGGTGGCGACAGCTGCAGGGCTCGGCCTTTTGCTAGAGGCAGTACAGTTCTACCTGCCGTACAGGATATTCAGCCCGGAGGACGTGATCGTGAACGCTGCGGGGGCCTCGCTCGTCATACTGGACCACCGGTCGAGAGCCGTTACAGAGATAGTGCGGATTGAAGACCGTCTTATAGAACGTTTCCTGCCCGGCTAAAAGACTTTTAACGTTCGCGGCGAAACCGCGGGGTATGAGTATCGAAGAGGGCGATATGGTTCTCGTCGACTACGCCGGGAAGGCCGACGGAGAGATATTCGACCTCACGGTCGAGGAAAAAGCCAGGGAAGCTGGCGTGGAAGAGGACGATGCCTCGTACGAGCCGGTTCCAGTCCTTATCGGCGAGGGTTACGTCATCGAG
>CAZAII010000039.1:0-8478 GCA_964485165.1 uncultured archaeon
ACGGCAACTTCATAGCCACAGGCGAGGTCAGGGCCCACGTCGCCAGCGAGTACGGACTGGGCTACGACGTGATCTTCCGGCTGCCAACAGGTTCCGACTTCATCAAGGTCGACGTCCAGAACTTCTCGTGAACTGAACAGCGGCGACAACACTCCTTTCGTATTACAAATTTATGATATATAGCTATTAATGCCCCTTCCGTATTACAGATATGCCTTCCGGTTCATATTATTAAGTTTTGTAAGGGAAAGCCTCAACATGTACTCGGACCGTATCCAGGATATCCTAGAAGAGGCGAGCATCGAGGTCGGCGACCTTGTCAAGGTCAGCGGCCACGAGGGCCGGCTCATGCCCAAGCCCGAGAGCGGAGACCCCGAAACACTTGTCATAAAGCTTGACAGCGGCTACAACATAGGTGTCGAAGCAGAAGAGGTAGAGCTGGTGGAGAAACGCGACGTGGAGGAAGCCGAGAAGGCAGAGATAGCACACGAAGACGGCAGGCCAGAGATACTGGTGCTCCATACCGGTGGAACGATCGCGTCGCGGGTATCCTACGAGGAAGGAGGCGTGAAGGCAGCATTTGAACCGGAGGACCTTGTGGAGATGTATCCCGAGCTTTCCGAGGAGGTGAATCTGCATTCCGAAGTCGTGGCTCAGATAATGTCTGAGGATATGGAACCAGGGCACTGGCAGGAAATCGCCAAGAGAATCGACGAGGTAAAAGACGACTACGATGGAATAATAATAGGACACGGGACAGACACACTAGCCTACACCGGGGCCGCGCTCACACTGATGCTGAAAGGTATAGACACCGGAGTACTTCTCGTCGGTGCACAGAGGTCGAGCGATAGACCCTCCACAGATGCCACCATGAACCTCTACTGCGCCGGGAAGTTCCTTGCCGAAACCGATTTCAAGGGCGTCGGCATCTGCATGCACAGCACGGTCAACGACGATGAATGCCGTATCCTGAACGCCGCGAAGGCCAGGAAGATGCACACCTCGAGGAGGGACGCGTTCCAGCCCATCAACTCGCAACCCCTTGGCACCGTTAACTACCAGACCGGTGAGATCGAGCGGAACTACGAGAACCCGGACAGTGAATACGAGTTCCGGCCCGACCTCGACACCAGCGTCGCCTATGTCAAGACCCGGCCCGGCATGAAGACAGAGGAACTGGAAAACCTGCTCGACTACAGCCCCCGTGGCCTGCTTATAGAGGGAACAGGCCTAGGTCACATGCCCTCAAGACCACAGGACGAACATACCGAACATCACGGAAAGATGCTTGAAATAACCTCAAAAATCGCAGATCAGGGACTCACTGTGATGGCCTCCCAGTGCATCCGCGGCAGGGTAAACATGAATGTCTACGCTAACCAGCTAAGGGTGAAGAATGAGGGAGTCATCGGAGCCGAGGACATGCATCCCGAGCTTGCCTACGTCAAGCTGATGTGGAGCCTCGGCAACGCGGACTCTATGGAAGAGGCCGAAGAGCTTTTCCAGGAAAACGTCGCGGGAGAGATAAGCCAGAGGTCGGTCTACGATGGGTGAGCTTGACGACGCCAGAGAGCTTGCGAAAGAGTTAGAGGCCGAGTCGGCGTCGAGCCAAAACTACGACGAGCTCCTGGAGAGGTTCACCGACCAGTACCTCCAGGGCTACGAGCCCGAGACAGACCTCGAAACCCGGAAGGACTTCCTCCGCGACCTCTGGAGCGCTGAAGCAGAGTTCAATTCCAGGGCGCAGGACGCCGCTTACAGGGAGGGAACGGGGGTAGACCTGGAGTGAGCCATATATACGGCGTCACCGGGATGCCTCTCTCCGGCAAGACTACCGTGGCAGAGATACTGGGAGACGAGGGCTACACTGTCCTCGACATGGGCGATGTCGTAAGGATAGAGATGGAGAAGCGGGGTATCGACGCAGGGAAGACAGGCGAGTTCGTCAACAGGCTGAGAGAGGAAAGGGGGATGGACGCGATAGCACAGCTCTCCGTACCCTACCTGAAGGAAGCCACCGAAGAAAGAGATAATATAGTGATAACCGGGATGAGAAGCTGGGAAGAGAAGGAAACTTTCGAAGAAAATACCGGGAAAGATATCGAGGTCATCGCGGTCTGGGCCTCCCGCGAGAAACGGATGGAAAGGAAGAAGGAACGTTCCAGGGAAGAAGACGTAAGAGGCGAAGAGTTCCACGACCGCGATACAAGGGATATCGAGAACGGTGTGGGGAAACTGATGGCGCTGAGCGACTACATGGTCAAAAATGATGGAAGAGAGATCGAAGAACTCGAAGAAGAGGTGCGGCAGGTTGTCTGAGACCTCGAGGGCCCGGCTTGAATACGGTGACGAAGCCACGGCTTACAAAGTCGCAGAGGTAGCCGAGTACCTCTTCCAGGAGGTCATAGTCTCCGAAGGCCCAGGGTACGAAGTCGTAAAGGATGGAGACCGGTGGGTAGTTAGATCCGTATCACCGGACAGGAGCGCGAGGCACGGGCTTCTAAGGGCGGCCTCGGCACTCGAAAAGGAAGGCGAAGTCAACGAGGCGAAAACCTGGCTTGAAGAAAACCTTTCGCCAGGAGGTCGGTGAACTGGCATGACAGGAGACTACATCGATCCCGACGATTTCATATGGGAAGAGGTGATTCCGGGTCCGCTGCATACCAGCGATCTCTACAGGTTCGGGAGCCCGGGGGCAGCCGACAAGGTGGCCGAGAGAGCAAGCGATACCTACCTGGCCGAACAGCAGGGAAGGGTGCGGAAGTCACTGGACTACCTTTTCGCCGGCGACACTCCTTACCAGGCCGTGGGAAACACAGTCCGGGTGGAACACGTCGTCCCGTTCCTGCTCGACCCGCGGAAAGACCTGACACTCCGGCAGGAGGCAATAGCCCTCCACGCGGAGCACAGCGGTGAGAAACTATGAACTACGACGAACTCGGCTTCAGGTGCGGCATAGAGATACACCAGCAGCTCGCAACCGGCACAAAGCTGTTCTGCGACTGTCCCGTCGACCTGGAAGACGAGAACCCCGACGCCAGGATTGAGCGGTTCCTGAAAGCCGTCGCAGGCGAGACCGGGGAAAAGGATATAGCGGCGAGGATGGAGGAGGCACGTGACAGGAAGTTCGTCTACAACTACTACAGCAGGAACAACTGTCTCGTCGAACTCGACGAGGAGCCGCCGCACCCCATGAATCCTGAGGCGCTCGAAGTCGCTCTCACCTTCGCCAGGATGGTCGACGCGGCGATACCGCGAGAGATACAGGTGATGCGGAAGATGGTGGTCGACGGTTCGAACACGAGCGGTTTCCAGAGGACCGCGATGATCGGTCTCGACGGAGAGCTGGAGTCGGAGACAGGAAAAGTCAGCATAGAAGATATAGAGCTGGAGGAGGAATCCGCGGGGATAAACTCCCGGGAAGGCGACACCGCGGTATACGACCTCGGCCGGCTCGGCGTACCTCTCGTAGAGGTGGGGACCGACGCCTCGATACAGAGCCCGGATCACGCGCGCGAGGTCGCCAAAAAGCTCGGCATGCTGCTGCGCTCCACGGGCAAGGTAAGACGTGGACTCGGCACCATAAGACAGGACGTAAACGTATCGATCGAGGAAGGTGCGAGAGTCGAGATAAAGGGTTTCCAGGACGTCGAAAATGTGGACCGGCTTATAGAGCTGGAGGTCGAGCGCCAGAAAAACCTGGTGGAGCTTGGTGAGGAAGTAGAAGGCGGTGAAGTGGTCGGCGACAACGTCACCCATGTCTTCGATGAAACCGAAAACGAGATAGTCGCGACCGTCTTGGAAAACGAGGGGGCCGTATACGCGGTGAGGATCCCCTCGCTGGCAGGAAAGATGAAGCAGGAAATCTCCGGGGAGAGATACGTCGCGGAGGAACTCGTCGACTACGCGAGGTCGAGAGGGCTCCAGGGTCTTATACACACCGACGAGGACATAGAGAGTTACGGCCTGGAATCAGAGTTCGAAGAGCTTGAAGAAGTGTTTGAGACCGGGGACAGCGATGTGGTCGCCATACTGGCCGGTCCAGAAGAAAAGGCGAGAGAGGCCGCAAAGGCAGTAAGGGAAAGGGCTGAGATGCTGCTGAAAGGCGAGGTCCCCGAGGAGACACGGAACGCAGAGCAGGACTTCACCACGTCTTTCTCCCGCCCGCTGCCGGGAAGTGCGAGGATGTACCCCGAGACCGACATCCCTCCTACAAAGGTCGAGCAGGAGCAGATAGAAGAAATCGATGAAAACCTTCCTGATACGCTGGAGGAGAGGGAACGGCGGTATGCCGGGGAAATCGGCGAGGAGCTCGCATCCCAGATAGTCAGCTCAAGGAACCTCTCGATGTTCGAGGAGTTAATGGATGCGGCCGAGACAAAAATGGTGGCGAACGTCTTCACCAATATCTACTCCCGGCTGGAATCGGATGGTGTCGCGGTCGGACAGCTGGAAAAGGAAGACTACGAGGCCCTTTTCGAGGCCCTGCAGGATGGAAGGATCGAGAAGGGAGACGTGGAAGACGTGATGAAGGCTATGACCGCCAGCGATCCGGAAGAAGCGGTTGAACAGGTCACCGAATCAAAGTCAGGTGAGGAAGAAATAAGGTCGGTAGTGGAAGAGATCCTTGAGGAGAAATCGGGCATGGTCGACGAGCAGGGGATGCACGCCCAGGGCGCCCTTATGGGTATCGTGATGGAGAGAGTTGACGCGGACGGGAACACTGTGTCGAAAATCCTGCGCGAGGAGCTTGAAAAAAGAGTCTAGGCATTTACAGAGTTTCGTTGAGTTTTTATAATTTGCCGTCAATCTATCCGATGTTTTCAAGGTGAACAAACAATGGTAGGACTAGGTGGACAGCCGGTCTTCATAATGTCGGAAGACGCAACCCGGCAGACAGGAGAAGACGCTCAGGAGAACAACATCGCTGCATGTAAAACCGTGGCAAAAGCCGTTCGCACGACTCTCGGCCCCAAGGGTATGGACAAGATGATGGTCGACAGCGTGGGCGATATCGTCGTCACCAACGACGGCGTGACGATACTCGAGGAGATGGACCTCGAGCATCCCGCGGCCAAGATGATGGTCGAGGTCGCAAAGACCCAGGAAGAAGAGGTCGGGGACGGAACGACGAGCGCCGTGGTTCTCGCGGGCGAGCTCCTGAAGCAGGCAGAAGACCTGCTCGACCAGGAGATCCACCCCACAATAATAACTAGCGGCTACCGGCTCGCGCGACTGAAGACCACCGAGATACTCGACGACATAGCAGAAGATGTCGAGCTCGGGGACGAGGACGTTCTTGAAAAGGTCGCTATGACAGCCATGACAGGGAAGAGCGCGGAAGCCTCCCGCGAATACCTTGCGGAGATCGCAGTCAGTGCGGTCAAACAGGTCGCAGAAGAGGACAACGGCGAGCTTGTTGTCGACAAGGACATGATCAAGGTGGAACAGAAGGAGGGCGGAACCGTTGACGACACCGAGCTTATCCAGGGTGTAATCCTCGACAAGGAGAAGGTCCACGGCAACATGCCCTCCAAGGTAGAAAACGCGAGTATCGCACTTCTGAAGACACCTATCGAGGTCCGTGAAACAGAGACCGATGCGGAGATTAACATCAGCGATCCCTCTCAGCTCAAGTCGTTCGTCGAGCAGGAAGAGGGCCAGCTGAAGGAGATGGTCGAGAAGCTGGACGAGGTGGGTGCGAACGTCGTGCTATGTCAGAAAGGCATCGACGACATCGCACAGCACTACCTCGCCAAGAAAGGTATCTTCGCCGTTCGCCGGGTCTCCACCAGCGATATAGAAAAGCTTGCCAACGCAACCGGCGCCTCCATCGTTACCTCTATCGACGATATAGAGGAAAGCGATCTCGGGGCAGCGGGAACCGTCCGCCAGAAGAAGATAGGAGGCGACGCGATGACCTTCGTCCAGGACTGCCCCGAGGCCAAGTCCGTCTCGATCCTGATAAGGGGTGGCACAGAGCACGTTGTAGACGAGATAGAAAGAGCTATGGAGGACGCACTCGGAAGCGTCACATCCGCACTCAGGAACGGACAGGTCGTTGGAGGCGGCGGAGCAACCGAGGTAGAACTCGCCCGCGAACTTCGCTCCTATGCGGACTCGGTAGGCGGGCGTGAACAGCTCGCCATCAACGCCTTCGCAGACTCCCTCGAAGTACTGCCGAGGACCCTTGCAGAAAACGCGGGCTTCGACCCCATCGACTCGCTGGTAGAGCTCAGGAACAGGCACGAGGACGGCCAGAAATGGGCGGGACTCGATGTCACCTCGGGCAAGTCCGAGGCCCTGTTCGAGAAGGGAGTAGTCGAGCCCAAGCAGATCAAGACACAGGCCATCCAGAGCGCGAGCGAGTCCGCGGAGATGATCCTCCGGATCGACGACGTCATCAGCGCCTCCGGATTCTCCTCGGATGACGAAGGCGGGGCTGGAGGTCCTCCTCCCGCGGGCGGCGGGATGCCCGGCGGAGGCATGGGCGGTATGGGAGGAATGATGTAGGGCCTGGCCCTGAATCATTCCAATCATGTGTAGCTTCCTCCCTCCTCCACCTGTTTTTTATTCCATCGAAGCGACTGGATTTTGATATGGAGGGTAAAGCCGATTTCGGCGACACCCTGGTCGATTACAGCCTTGCCGCCATAGCCGGAGGGATGGTCCTGGCTGTTACAGGCATCCTCCTGATTTTTGCTTTACCCACTGTTTCAGGCCCGCTTTCAGCGCCGGGTTCTAGGATGATAGCGGCCCTGGGTGCAGTAGCAGGGGTCTCCATCTACCTGATAGTCAACCTGAGGAAGGGAAACCGGCAGTTGGACACTGGAAATGAGATAATCGCTGCTTTTCTCCCTCTCCTGATTACTCCCCTGCTCGGTCTTCTATCCGGGCTGGCTCTGAAGTACCTCGGGTAGTTGCGGGATGAGACGGCCACCAGGGTCTTTGTCTTGCACAGGTTATAAATACCGGCAAATGGAATTCTGTGTTGTATAGAGGAGGTTCTACCGAGAATGGCAAACGAGGAAGTGGATATCGGGAACGACAGCGAGGACTACGAGGTAGTCCCGATCGGACCGATAAGAAGGCTCGAAAAAAGGATGGATCAAATACAGGAGCAGGCCTCCCAGGGAACGGGAGCCAACCAGGAGCTCGTGCGCGATGTCCTCGACATCATGAAGTCCAACCAGAAAATCGTCAACGACATGACGGAGTCCACACACGAGCTGAAGAACTCGGTCGAGGACCTTACACACAAGATGGACGAAGTAGTGGACAACATGAACGACTTCATGGACCTCCTCAGCGAGGCCTCAGAGGTCGACATGGAAGGAGAGCTTGTCGGCGACATGCAGGAGAGGATCGCGAACGCTATCGGCAACAGGATGGACGATGTGGTGAACGATATCCGAGACTCCAACCAGCAAATCGTGAACGGCCTGGACGAGATAAACCAGTCCCTGAGAAGGGCCTACTACTCCCAGAACAAGGACCGCGTTATCAACCGCCCAGAACGTTCCCGGAATCAATCCGGCGGGAGGCAGCAGAGACGGTCAGGACAGCGCCAGCAGCAGATGCGCCAGACCCAGGCCAGCAGCGGAGAGTCCAGAAGCGGGTCAGGACAGCAGAGTAGCGGCGATTCAGGAGGTTCAACCGACGAGAGAATGAGAAAACTCCGAAACCGTTTCGAAAACTCGGAAGATGAGTCGTAAAGGAGTCACGCCCACAATAGCGGCCATACTCTTGATAACTATCAGCGTCGCGGCCGCTGGCGCCGCCTACACTTTTATAATCAACGCACAGCAGGAGACGGCCAGAGGATTCGAGGAGAAGCTCAGGCAGGAGGAGCTGGAGGACAAATCCGACCTCAATATAGAACACATGTACCAGTCGCCAGCCACGGGTGACGCTGTAATGATGGTGCGGAATACCGGTTCTATTACCCTACAGGTAGAACAGGACGACGAAAAATACTGGACGATGTTCGCAGACGGCACTCCGATAGGTAGCGGGGGAACAGGATGGACGTACCAGTCAGGACCACAGGTGGACTTCGAGCTGAGTCCATCGGACATAGTCACACTTAACACCACGGTATCCTACCCCGCACCAAGCACCAGCAAGGTCTTCAAGCTGGTGGGACGGTACGGCACAACCGACACCTACGACTGCTACAACACGGGGAGCGGTAGCTCATGCTAGCAGATGTTTTCAGCCGGAGACAGAAAGGCATCACACCGGTAATCGCGATCGTGCTGCTGATACTGGTCACCATAGGTGCCGTAGGCGTGGTATATGAGCAGTTCAACAGTCTGGTCGGAAACCCTGTGGCCGCACTTGAAGATCAGGAGAGGATAAGGAACGCTGACTACACCATAGTAGCCGTAGTATCCACCGACCCAAGCAATCCCTCTTCAGGTGCGATGAACATAACGATAAAGAACACCGGGAACGCGCTCTGGAACCTTTCAG
>CAZAII010000040.1:0-7624 GCA_964485165.1 uncultured archaeon
ACAACCTTGACTACGCCAGCGACCTGAAGGAACAATTATCAGGTTTCCGGGTTAGTATAGAAGACCGTTCGTGGACCCTGGAGAAGAAGATACAGGCCGCCCACGACGACCGCGTGCCCTACATGCTGATAGTGGGAGGCGACGAGGAAGAGGCGGGCGAGGTGTCGATCCGCGACAGGGACGAGAACGAGGGCCGTGGCTTCTCTGTCGACGAGTTCCGCGAACACCTGAGGGAAGAAGTCAGTGAGAAGCGGCTGGAGCCGGATTTCCTGGATTAGAGCTATAAATCCCGACCGCGCTTAGAAATCCATGTTCCTTGAGAAAGATGGTGTTTCACTCCGGCCCGCAGAGCTTGAGGACGCGGAGTTCCTGCGAGAAATGATACAGCACCCGGATGTCAGGCCTCACCTTGGCCGCGTCCCGGAACCGATGAACCTTGAGCAGGAGAAGGAGTACCTGGAATCGGTATCGGAAGAAGACGACCGGATGGTCTTCGTGATCGAGAAGGAGGGTGAGCCCGTGGGAGATATCGCGCTGATGAATATCAACAGGACCTACAGGAAGTGCGAGTTTGGATTCGCCATACACCCTGAACACCACGGCGAAGGCATCGGCACTACCGCTCTCGAACTCGTTCTAGAATACGCCTTCGACGAGTTGAACATGCACCGCGTGATGGGAGGCTACGTAGAGGGTAACGAGGCTTCAAGACGGGTCCAGGAGAAACATGGCTTCAAGGAAGAGGGCCGGCACCGCGACTACAAGTTCGTGGACGGAGAATATCGCGATGTCATCAGGATGAGTATACTGGAACATGAGTGGCGGGACTAGGCGCCGATTACCTGGTTTGCCTCGTCCTCTATATTCCTTATACCTGCGTTGACTTCTTCTATGGCGTTTTTGATACTTGCCGCGTCTGTATCACTGCCAGAATTGACGGTGTCCACGAGGCCTTCAAGGTCGCCCAGCAGCCGTCCAAGCCTGTCCGCACCGCTTACGACCTCGCGTATCTCCTCCATCTCCTGTTCCTGGTATTGCTTCTCTTTCCTGAGCTGTTCTATCTCTTCCTCAAGCTTCTCATTAAGCTTGTCCTTGTGCTTCTCCAGCTTGGCCTTCTCCTTCAGTAGCTTCTTGGTCTCCTGTGCGTCCTCCATGATAGCTTCCCCGTCCTCACGATCCTGAGCTCTTTGTGCAAGTTCCTCTCCCTTCCTCTCCGCGTCTGCCTGCTCCTCGATCAGGTACTCCAGCTGCTGTATGTCTTTTTCGATCTGGGGTATGGCGTTCTCCTTCAACCCTTTCAGGGCAGGGATAACCTGGTCAAGCTCCTGCTGGACGTCCTGTTCCTCTCTCAGTAGATCCTCGAGGTTCTGGAGAGGACCTTCGCGTATCGTGTGCAGGTCGTTCGCCGCCTCCTGGTTTATCTTCCGGAGATCCGTTTCACCTGATTCCTGCCCAGGAGCTGCGTCCATGTTCTTCCTGTACTGCTGGTATTCATCCCTCACACGCTCTATCTCTTGCCGGGCATCCTGTATGAAATCGGCTACCTCGGAAAGACCCTTGTCGATATCTTTTTCTTCCCTGAGTACATACCCTTCTTCGTTCTTTATGCCTTCGAGCACCTTCCACATGTTCTCCTCTACCGTATCAAGGCGCTCCGCGATTTCCTCGGCCTGCTCGACCTCGTAGTCGAGCTCCTTCCTTATGCGTTTCGGGTCTGCGCCGCCCATCTCCTCTTCCTCGGTCTGGTCTTCCTCATCTTTCAACCGTTCTTCCGCCTTGGAGAGCTGGTTCAGCTCTCTTGTCAGCTTTTTCGCGTTCCTCAGGAGCCCTCCCTTGTCTTTTGCTCCTTTCCGGAAGGAATCTATCAATCCCATGTAGACTGATTGTGGGACCTCTTAAAAAAGAGTAACGCAGGAAAAGCCGTTACTGGTTGTTCATTTAAAAGTTATTGAGTATCCAGCTTATGTATGGTAACAGTCTACGACGTCGAAGCCGAACCCCTTATACAGGAGATAGCCGACGAACTAGAGGGCGAGTTCGACGCACCGGAATGGACAGAGTACGTCAAGACAGGCGTCCACAAGGAGAGGACACCAGAGCAGGAGGACTGGTACCACGTAAGAGCCGCTGCAGTCCTGCGGAAGATATACCTCGACGGCCCTCTAGGGGTGTCGAGACTCAGGACTATCTACGGCGGCAGGCGGAACAGGGGTCACGCACCCGAGCACCACGGCAAGGCGTCCGGCAAGGTCATCAGGACAGTGCTCCAGGATCTTGAGAGTGCGGGACTGGTCGAAACCGAGGAAGGCGAGGGCCGGAAGATAACCGAGAAAGGCCAGAGCTTCCTCGATGAGAAAGCCGCCGAGGTATTCGCATAGGTGATAGTATATGTCTGTTCCCGAAGACGAGAACGTGGAGGACGAACTCGAAGAGCTGAGACAGGAGCGCGCATCCGAACTTGAGGAAAGCGAGGATGCGGCGCAAGAGCAGAGGGAGCAGCTGAAGCAGAAAGCGGCCCAGTACCTCACCGGCGAGGCAAGATCACGGCTCGGGAACATAAGGGCGGCGAAGCCCGAACTTGCGTCCGCGATAGAAACACAGGTCGCGAGACTGGGAGATATGGGCCAGGTTGAAAAAGTCGACGACGACCAGCTGAAAAAGATACTTAAGGAACTCCAGGGTTCGACCGAAGATACAAATATCCGGTTCCGAAGGTGAATAACATGAGCTCTAACAAAACCAAGGCGAAGAAGAAGAGGCTTGCAAAGGCCAACAGGACCGCGAAGTCGGCACCCCGGTGGGTGTCGCTGAGGGCTTTCGGCCTGGACAAGGCCCGGAAGAAGACTATCAAGCCCCGGCGCGACCGTCACTGGAGACGGAGCAACCTCGACGAGTAGAAGGGAGGATTTCTGCCGCCATGGCAAGATATACCGTAAACCTCTCCAAAGCCAAAAAGTTCAGCAGGAGGAAGAGAGCCAAGAAAGCCATGGCAATCCTTCAGGAAGAGCTTGAGAAGCGAGAGGGCGAGGATGTTTCTATATCCCCCGAGATAAATGTCAAGATATGGAGGAACGGGGTCGAGAACCCGCCCACTAGGCTTGAGGTAGAGGTCCGGGAGACCGGCACAGGCAAGGTCGCGGTTCTCCCCGGTGCCGAACCAGAACCCGAACCGGAAACCGGTGAGGAATCCGAAGAGGAAGAAGCCGAGGAAGAGGAAAACGGGGAAGAAGACGAAGAAACCCGGGAAGACGAAAAGGATGAAGAGTACAGGGAGGCGGTCTCCGGCACTGTAGGCGAGGCCAAGGAAGCCATAGAAGATATGGAGGATCCGGATTACGCCCGGCTGCTGGAACTGGAAGAGGAAGGCAAGGACAGAAAGACCCTGAAGGAGTTCCTTGAATCCAGGGTCTGAAGCCAAGATGATCGAGAGATACAACTACCGCGGCGACCCCAACATCGGTTTCTACGCCACTGTAACGCCAAATCATTCCCTTGTCCCACCAGAGTTCCAGCGCGAGGATTTCTTCGGTCCTGGAACGGTGGAGACCTTCATCGCCCAGACCCGGCTTGTCGGGCTGTTCACCGCGGGGAACTCGAACTGTTTACTCGTCCCCGGCAACGTTACAAGGAGGGAGAGGGAGAAGCTGGAGGACTCGGCTCTCGACTTCGTGGTGCTTGATTCCCGGGAGAACGCGCTCGGGAACCTGATCCTCGCGAACGACCGTGGCGCGGTGATAAGCCGGAAGCTACAGGATAGCAGGGATGCTATAGAGGAAGCTCTCGATGTAGAAGCTGAAATCGGAGAGGTGGCGGGGCTCCCGGGACCAGGTGTCTGCGCGGCGACCAACAACAGTGGCGTGTTGCTCCACCGTGAGGCGACTGAAGAAGAGGCAGAGGAGATAGCCGGGGCACTGGAGGTGGACAACGTTGACATAGGAACAGTAAATCTTGGCTCACCCTATATCGGTTCGGGTCTCCTTGCGACCGATGAGAACGCGCTGGTAGGTGAAGACACCTCAGGGCCTGAGATAGGCAGGATCGACAGGACGCTGTTCAAGTAGGTTTAAAAAGTTCGTAGTCGCCTCGGTTTCCATGCCAGCATACAAATTCTTCGGCGAGATAGAGCTTGGAAGGCAGAAGCAGCCTTTCAATAGGGAGGTCGAGGCCGAGTCGCTGAAACACGCCCGCGAAAAACTCTACTCGACGCTCGGGAGCGAGCACTCGGTGAAAAGGGCCAAGATAGATGTAGAGGAGACCGAGGAGGTATAGTTCATGAACGGGATGGAAGACGAACAGCAGGAAGCCGTAATGCAGTACCAGCAGCTCCAGCAGCAGATACAGCAGGTCCAGGAATACATAGAAACCGTTGAGGAGAACATCGACGAGCTGGAAGACACCCACAACGCGATCGACGAACTGGGTGATATAGAGGAGGGCAAGGAGATCCTCGCGCCTCTCGGCTCGGGTGTTATGGCGGTCGCCGAGCTCAAGGAGAGCCAGGAGGTAATCACTAACATCGGCGGTGACACCTTCGAGCGAAAGGAACTGGACGCGGCCAGCTCCGTCATAGAAAGGAGGAAGGATGGAATGCAGGACACGAAGGAAGAGCTGGAGCAAACCATCCAGGAGCTCCAGGGCCAGATGCAGGAACTGCAGGGCCAGCTCCAGAAAATGCAGCAGGAGTAAGATGCTTGAGAAATTCAGGGATTCTGTCAAGGAGTTCTCCGACAGCGTCAGATCCGCGGTTGCCGAGAAAGAGCTGGATGAGGATACGCTCGACCCACTTCTCGAGGAACTCAGGCTGAAACTGCTACAGAACAACGTCTCGCTTGAAGCTGCGGAGGCGATAGAGGAGAAGCTCCGTGATGAACTGCTAGGCCAGAAAGTAAAGAGAACCGCTGTAAAGGAAACCGTTGACGGAGCTGTGAAACAGGTCCTCTTGGATATCCTGGACGACAGCTTTGATCTCTACCAGGAACTCGAGAAAGCGGGAGAACCGCCAGTTGTCTTCCTGATAGGTTTCAACGGTAGCGGGAAGACCACGACCGCCGCGAAACTTGCAAGCATGCTGAAGGAACGAGGGGTGGTGCCAGACTTCCGGCCTCCGAACGTCGTCCGCCTGTGCCCCTCTCCGTACTATATTGGCTTCGAAGACGTCTACGAGGCCGTCGAGACCGTCCGAACGGTTCTCGACGAGTCTGCCCATGAGGGCCACGACCGGAACGCCAGTGGGGTAACCTGAGCGATGGTTCATGCCGCCGAGGAGCTTGATCCGGAGGTCGCCGCTTTGGTCGAAACGTTCGAGTCCATGGGGGTGCCCCCATGGCACTCAATGTCTGTCCAGTCCGCCCGACAGCTCGAGGACGAACTGTTCTCGTCCGGCACGGGCCCCGAGCTGGCGTCGGTGCGTGATTTACGGATCGACGGCCCGGACGGGGAGCTGCCGCTCCGCGCCTACCGTCCCACTGCCAACGACACCCCGACTCTGGTCTTCTACCACGGCGGCGGGTGGGTTCTTGGGACGCTCGACTCCGCTGACGACATCTGCCGTGAGCTCGCGGCCCGGTCGAGATCGTTGGTGGTCTCGGTTGACTACCGCCTCGCCCCGGAGCATCCGTTCCCGGCTGCGATCGACGACGCCTTCGCGGCCCTGGAGTGGGCCGGACGGTACGCCGGCGACCTCGGCGCGGACCCCCATCGACTGGGTGTCGCCGGGACCAGCGCTGGCGGCAATCTGGCGGCCGCGACGGCGGTCAGGGCTCGTGACGAGGGGATAGCCCTCGATAGTCAGTTCCTTCTCTACCCCATTGTCGACCCGGCGCTCGATACGGACTCCTACGCTGAGCACACCGACGGGCCGCTGCTCACCGAGGACGACATGGCCTGGTTCTGGGACCACTACCTCCGAAGTCCAGTCGACCGCCGACATCCCTATGCGAATCTCGCGGCTGCGGGGTCGCTTGAGGGCGTCGCCCCGGCGGTCGTACAGACGGCGGGCTTCGACGTCCTCCGTGACGAGGGTGCGGCCTACGCGGCCACCCTAGATGATGCCGGCGTCGAGACCGTCCACGACCACTATCCGGCGCTGCCCCACGGCTTCCTAAGCCTCACCGCGGAGGTGACGGCGGCCGACGACGCGATGCACGCACTGGCCGACCGGATCCGTTCGCGGCTGGACTGAGCCCTGGTCTGTCCCGTCACTGGCGGTGGCGGTAAGCGACTACTCCCCGTCTTTGTCGGAGGGGTTCCGCATTCTCGGCGAGAACTAACAGTAAACTTCGTGGGTGGCTGTATTTGTTGGCCTGCCCCTCTCCGGCACATTTCTCTGCTGCCGATGGTCCACCGATGCCGATCGGGGCCGTCGATGAATCGCGACCCGTGGCAGCTCCAGGGGTTTTGGGGTGGTCTTCGCGGCCGGTGTAGTCCACCCTGCTTAGCAAACCAATCATAAGACGGTTATTTGCTGTACAAAATTCCACGGGGACATAATCCCACTGCACGAGGATTAAACGCCAAAACAGGTAAAACAGGTCTTACTTGTGAATTACCTAAATTATTTATATCTAAGATTGATCTTGCTGACCGACGATGTCATCTGAAGGGTCAAACGATCCGGGCGGTAGTGAGCAGGCTGAAAACGGTGATCAGGCACAAGATCTGAGCTTCTACGGCGGCAAGCTGGCCGCCGCATTGATAATTGGCGCATTCATGGGGGGCGTACTTTACATCGTTTGGATTGGGGCTGCCGGATCTACTTCGTTCTGGGGCGCCGGTATCCTCGCGTTATTCGTCGGGGGTATCTTAGCCAAGAATCAAAAAGCATACAGCCAGGCCGTCATCGACGGTATCGGCCGCGAAATGGTCGGCGTCATGGTAGCCGCCTGGCTTTTCGCCGGAATCCTCGGGGCCGTATTAACCGCTGCGGATACCCCGGGGGCATTGATCTATGTTGCAAGCCTTTTCGGTGACGCAATAACCGGTCGAGTATTCGTTATTGCAACGTTTCTTATCAGTTCCATAATCGCCACCGCAATCGGCACGGGAGCCGGGACGGTCATCGCAGCTGGGCCGGTATTCTTCCCGGCAGGGGTGCTGTTGGGAGCTGACCCAGCCCTTATGGGTGGTGCAATTCTGAGCGGAGCCGCATTCGGAGATGACTATGCTCCTATCAGCGATACGACGATTGTCGCAGCTTATACCCAGGAGACCGACATCTCCGGCTGCATCCGGTCCCGTCTGAAGTACGTCCTGGTCGCCGCTGCACTGGCAATAATTCTCTTTCTGATCGCCCCGGCCCCAGGGATAGGCCAAGGTGCCCAGGGCAGTATTAGTCAGGTCTACGAACAGTTCAGCCGGCCGGACGCCCTGCCGATGCTCATCCCGGCGTTCTTCGTTATCGGATTAGCGTTATATGGCATGCACCTAATCACGATACTCGTCTTCGGGAACGTTCTCGCTATCCTGGTTGCGGTCGGGTTCGGTCTCGTCGAGCCGAGCGGAATCGTGAGTTACGAGGATGTCCTTCTCGGCAATCCGGGCGGAGCCGTGATTTCGGGGATACAAGACCTCATCGGAGTCATCATCTTCGCCATGTTGGTCATGGCGATCTACGGGGTGTTAGAAC
>CAZAII010000041.1:0-7563 GCA_964485165.1 uncultured archaeon
CAAACGTTCTCTCCGGCGCGGCAATCATGGACGGCGCAGTTCTTATCATCGCCGCGGACGAGGAGTGTCCGCAGCCCCAGACCCGGGAACACCTTGCTGCGCTCGATATAACCGGTATAGACAACATAGTGGTCGCGCAGAACAAGATAGACCTGGTCGACGAGGAGCAGATAAGAGAGAACCACCGCCAGATAAAGGAGTTCCTGGAGGACACTGTCGCGGAAGACGCACCTATAATACCCATAAGCGCCCAGCACGGCATAAACATCGACGCTCTTCTCGACGCGATAGATACCGAGATACCCACCCCGGAAAGAGACGAGGACGTGGATCCCAAGATGCTGGTAGCGCGGTCTTTCGATATCAACAGGCCTGGAAACCCGCCTCGGAAGCTGAGGGGAGGCGTCGTCGGCGGAAGCCTGGTCCAGGGAGAGCTCGAGGAGGGAGACGAGGTTGAGATAAGACCAGGTATAAGGGACGGCAAGAAATGGGAACCGGTAACAACCGAGATAGAGGGCATAAGGCATGGCGGCGAGCCCGTCGAAAAAGGAAGACCTGGCGGTCTTCTCGCGGTGGAGACCGGTCTCGACCCCTCGCTGACGAAATCCGATGGTCTCTCCGGCAACGTGCTCGGTCTCAAGGGTGAGCTCCCGGATACCACGGACATGATAGAGATAGAGGTAGAGCTGATGGAGCGGGCCGTCGGTCTGGAGGGAGAGCAGCAGATAGAGAACATCAAGGAGAACGAACCTCTCATGGTTAACATCGGCACAGGGAAATCCGCTGGTGTGGTGACTCAGGCGGGTAAAAACGTCAGGATAGATTTAAAAGTGCCGATCTGTGCCGAAGAGGGAGACCGGCTGGCGATTTCCCGGCAGATAGGCTCTCGCTGGCGTCTTATAGGCCATGGACGGATAAAATCGAAAGAATAAAAAGCGCCGGTTTGATAAACCCTGAATACACCCGATGGTTATTATGACCAGCTTCTTTCAAGCTCTTCTCAACTTCTCAAGTGGAGAGGACGTAATCGCCAAGCTAGTTCTAGCCCTTTTGATACTTGTCTTCGGCCACCTGGCGGTCAAGCTCACCGGCATCGGGCTCAGGAGGACCTGGATAAAGAGCCGGGAACTCTCCAAGAAGGAGGTGAAGGAGCGGAACGAGACCCTGCGCTACTTCAAGTACCTACTGGATGCCTTCGTGATAGTGTTCGCACTTTTCTACCTGAACACGGATCTCACGACCCAGATCTCCAGTGAGTTCGTCAACTTCCTGCCCCAGCTGTTCTCTGTTATACTGATCGGACTACTGGGGCTTATAGCCATAAATATCTCCATAAAGGTGGCAACGGAGTTCCTCAAGACCATGGGAGTCCAGAACTACTTCCGGGAAGTAGGGCTCTCGGGGAGCACCATAAACGTAGTTGCGGTGATAGTCAAGGGCTTCCTGTACCTTCTGCTGCTCCAGATAGCACTGAAACAGATAGGTATCGGCGACACCTTCGTTAATGAACTCGTGATGGCGTCCTCATGGGCCGCCGCCCTGTTGATCGCTGCACTCCTGTTCTACGGCTTCAAGGACCTGTTCAGGAACTTCGCCGCGGGCGTCTACCTCAAGAACTCGAGGCTTGTGAGGCCTGGAGAAGAAGTGAGGCTCGAGGAGGAAACAGGAGAGATAAGGGACATCGCCCTCTTCAGCACCACGGTGAACACTGAAACCGGATACACACTGCTGACACCCAACACCAAGATAATGGAGTCCGAGCTCAAGTTCAAGCGGACCAAGAACGACATCGAGACCCTGGAAGAGATAAAGAGGTACTTCGTATCAGAGCACGCGGCGTTCTGTGGACCCGCCTCGATGGAGATGGTCCTCGACATCTTCGGCTACAGACATCCACAGGAGGAGATCGCGGAAGAAGCCGGGATAGAAGAGGGGGAGACGATCGAACCCGTGGAACTGGCGGAGATAGTCGAATCGCTGACGGACGAGGAAGTCCGGACCGGATTCGTGGAAAAGGATAACATCGGCGACCTGGGCGACGAGCTGAAGGCCTGGTTCAACGATGGGGCGCTAATAGTACCGGTTTTCGACAAGTCGGAGGTTTTCCCGGAAGCGGATGAAGGCGAGTACGTCCTCTCGGTGGGCGTGGAGGAGGACGAGGTGCTGGTCGTCGATCCACACGCCGAAACAGGCGGTGTGTACTTCATCGACCAGCAGGAACTCCTGAAAGCGATGGACGAGGACCACGGATACATAGTGGTCGCGCCGCAGGGCACCACCGCTCAGTGGAGGATCAAGAACGACCTGCTCTACAGCGACAAGAATTACTACGAGGAGCTCTCCAAGACGCTGGAGGCGCGTTTAACCAAGATACTCCGACAGGGCAGGATACTGAAGGACGTGATGGCGCCCTCCGTCAGGAACTACATGGAGAGCTGGAGGACTGACAGGTACGTTTCAAGGCTATGGAAACCGGAGAAGGGGGAGGAAGATGAGGCTTCTGGAGATAACTAACCGGGAGCACAGCCAGTTCGAGGAGCTTTTCGACGAAATCAACCACATAGGGATAGAGGATGTCGCCCCCGAGGTTATAGAGGGACGGACCGATGTCAAGGTCGACGAACGCTCGATATCCGAATACGACGCAGCCTACCTCGAGATACCGTCGAAAAACGCTGTTTTCGGCCGCGTCCTCCTCGAGATGATCCAGGACCAGAACGTCCGTGTCAACTATCCCTCGACCGGCTTCTTCATAATGGCGAAGAAGAACTACCTATACTACGTCCTCCACGAAAAAGGCATAAAGTCGCCGGACACCGTTATAGTGGCGGACAGGAAGGCTATAAGGAACCTCGACCGGGAGATAGAGTATCCTGTTATCGGTAGGAGGTTCTCCGACATGTCGCTGGTGGAGAGGCACAAGCTGTTCAGCCACGAAGACGTAGAAGACCTTGCGGAAGGCGTAGAATACGGCGATGAGGTGCTGGTATTCCAGGAGGCAAAAGAAGGCGACAAATACAAGTGCATGGCCGCCGGCGACCAGCTGATATCGCTGGAGGACCGGACAGATGGATGGCGTGTGGTGAACGACAAGCTCCAGTACTCCACCCTTCCCGGAGAACTGAAGGACCGCGTCCGGAAGGCGATGAACGCCATAGGCACCGACTACGGGGAGTTCATCATCCAGGGCGGCCACATCATAGATGTCAATCCCAATCCCGACCTCGAACTCTACACAAATCTCTCCGGCAAAAACGCGTTTGAATCAGTGGCGAAGGTCCTCCGGGATTGATACCATGAGGATGGCTATCGTCTACGGCGAGATATCCACGCGCCACCAGCTCATGATGGAGCGGGCGGAAGAAATATTCGACTCCGTGCTCGCAGCGCCTGTAGACGGCCTGAAGTTCGTCCACGCCGATGACGGCAACCGTGTGCTCTACAAGGACACCGACCTGACCGAATTCGACGCGGTTTACATCCGTACTGCGGACGATGACCAGTTCTTCGCCGAGCATCTCGCGGAGGTGCTCAACGAGGAAGGCGTTGTGACGCAGGCCGAGAACGACACCTTTGCGTACGATGCGAACAAGTTCTACATGATGAAGGTTCTCGCCGACAACGGCGTTGTCGCTCCCGACAGTATCTACACTCTCTCCCCGGAGACCGCGATAAAAGGTGCGAGGAAGCTGGGTTATCCCGTCATCATAAAGACCGTGCGGGGAGCAGGAGGAGAGGGCGTCATGCGTGTCTCCTCCCAGAATGAGCTGAAGCCTATAATGGACGCGATGAAATCCTTCGAACAGGACATCGTGCTCCAAGAGTACATCGAACACGGTGGGACCGACAACCGCATAGTAGTCATCGACGGTTTCACGGCCGGTTACTCCAGAACCAGCGCAGGAGACGAGTGGCGCTCAAACCTGGAAGCAGGAGGCGAGAGAACGAAGGCAGAGATCACCGAGCAGATGAAAAAGACTGCCCTCACAGCTGCGAGAGCTACCGGTTTCGACATGTGCGGCTGTGATATCGTGATGAAGGAAAACGAGCCCTGTATACTCGAGGTGAACGGCGCCTTCGGGATAAGCGAGGAGATGAACCAGATAATAGGGGAGGATGTGATCCTCAGGATGGTGGAAAGGCTTCACGAACGCGCGATGGAGAAGCAGAGGAAGGAGAACGGGAACAGGAACGGCGACTAGACCATATCCAAGATTTCTTCCACCAGTCTCTCCATTATAATCATCTTCCTCTCCCTGGCCTCCTCATCACCGTAGAACGCCAGGCCCGGCTTCGAGTTGAGCTCCATGACCCACACCTCTCCACCGCTGTCAAAAACCGTGTCGAGAGCGAAGAGGTACGGCTCATACTCCTTGAACTCTTCTGACACCTCATCCGCTATCCCTATCGCTCTTTCTGGGACATCTTCGATATCCACGAACCTCATGGTCCCGCCCTGCATTATGTTGCTCTTGAGCCCGGAATCCGGCATCCTGACATACGCTCCCACGGGCTCGCCGTTCAGCATGTAGATCCTGAGGTCATGGACGCACTCGACCCCCAGCTCCGGGATTCCGCTGCTGGCGTCGATGAACGCCTGGAGGACGTATTTATCAGGTTCCTCCGGCTCCCCGAACTCTTCCGAGCTATCTATGAACTCTATCCCTTTCCCGCCGAAGGAGTAGCGAGGCTTGAAAACCACTTTTTCGGAATCTTCCAGCAGGTCCTCAATGTTTTCGCGGTTCGCGGTCCTGGTCTCGGGTACTATAGAAGGGAAACGGCGGTAGGTCTCCAGCTTGTCCTTGCAAACCTTTTCGAGCTCGAAACGGTTGAGAACGGGAAGCGTGGATTCTATCTCCTTCTTCACCCGGACTGTCTCCTCGTCGAACCGGTACTTGTCGAACACCACGTCGATTTCGGCATCCTCCACATTCTCCCAGCCGTCAGAGAAGACGAACGCCTCCTCAAGCTTTCCCTCACGGTATCGGTCGAAACGCGCGATGTAGACCTCAGCTCCGCGACCCGCCGCGACCTCGGAGAACAGCTCGTAGGCCTCGTTGAGGTAGTCGTGGACGAAGGGCTCTCCCCCGTTATATTCAACCTCGTCGTCCCAGAGAACCGCGATTTTTACCATACGGCTTTTTTGGCTCCACAGCTTTTAGAATTTAGCCAGGAAAGACAGATTATGAGGGATATACTCCTCGACACCAACTTCCTGGTGGCGCCGTTCCAGTTCTCCTTCGACATACTGGACGAGATAGAGCGTCTCTACCCGGGATGCAGGCTCTACACACTTGACGAGGCGATCCACGAGGCGAACAGCATCGAGGGCGGCAAGTACATAGAACTAGTGGAGAAGCTTCTGGAGACCCAGGATATCGATGTGATTGAGACGGAGGGTGAGGGCAACGTCGACGACCTCATGCTGGAACTATCCCGGGAATTCCTGGTGGCCACCAACGACAAAGAGTTGAAGCGGCGCATAAAGGACGAGGGAAGACCAGTCCTGATAATCCGGAGTGAGAGCCATCTCGAGGTGGAGAACGCTGCCACAGAGGAGCTGGGCGGCAGCGCCTAAGACAAACACCATTTAAAACTTGCGCCGAATCTCGAACATAGCTTCTAGAGGGCGATTGGATGTACAAGAGGCTGAAAGTAGAGGACTCAGTAAGAGTACCGCCAGAGCATCTAGGCGATGATCTGGAGGAAAGCGTGGAAGCGGGACTGGCCGCGGAGGTAGAAGGCAATATCAACTCCGAGGCGGGAGCCGTTATAATAGGCGTAGAAGAAGTCAACTCCATCGAGGGCGGTGACATCAAGCCGGAAGACGCCGGAGTACACTACGAGGTCGAGTACACCGCGATAGTGTTCGAGCCCGAGCTACACGAAGTAGTTGAGGGCGAGGTAGTCGACATAACAGGTTTCGGCGCCTTCATCCGGATAGGTCCTTTCGACGGCCTCTGCCACGTCAGCCAGATAATGGATGACTACGTCAACTACGACGAGGAAAACGAGATGCTGACCTCCGACGAGGCGAACCGGAGTCTCCAGGTCGGCGATGTCGTCACTGCGAGAATCATCGCTGTCTCGCTCGAGAAGCAGGAAACCAACAAGATAAACCTCACGATGAGACAGCCCGGTCTCGGAAAGGAAGAATGGATAGAGCAGTACGAGGAAGAACAGGGAGAAGACGAAGAAGAGGAGGAATAAAGATGGACGAAAATCAGAGATTTTCTGGACTCGCAGAAATCACCAGGTGATTTCGAGTGGCAGAGAGAGCTTGCAAAAACTGTAACAGGATAGTAAAGGACACGGACGAGTGCCCGGTCTGCAAGAACAACGACCTCTCCAGCACATGGAACGGACTGGTCGTCATCTACGATCCAGAGGACTCAGAGATAGCAGAGACGCTGGGAATCGCGACTCCAGGAAGGTACGCTATAAGGGTGAAATAGATAATGGAAACACAGATCGCATCGATACGTGACAACCCCCTGCTGAACCGCACAGAAATAGAGGTAGAGATAGAACACGCCGGTGAGGCTACACCCAGCAGGGAAGACGTGAAGAGCAGGATAGCCGCCGAGGAAGACCTCGATCCGGAGAAAATCGAGGTCGAGAGTATCTACACAGGTTTCGGAGGCCAGGAGTCGGTCGCGACCCTGAAGGTGTTCCAGGAGATGGAACTCGAGGAATACGAAGAGGAGCTACGCAACACCGAGGACGTCGTTGAAGAAGTTGGAATCGAAGAAGCTGAGAGCCAGGAGGAAGAGGAGCCAGAGGGAACAGTAGAAGAGGCTGAAGAAGGTTCCGAAGTCGATTACGACGAGATAGTATCCGGCACTATAAGTGACGCGAAGGACGAACTCGAAGGGCTCGAAGACCCGGATTACGAGGCTGCGCTCAAGGCTGAAAAAGCTGGAAAAAACCGCACTACGTTCATCGACTGGCTTGAATCGCGATAAAGCATAAAAGCGAACGTGGAGAAATGGTGATTAACGAATGGCAATCCTGAGGACCGACGATATAAGGGAGATGGACACCGGAGAGCTACGGGAGAAACTGAACGACCTCAGGAAAGAACTTGTAGAGGAGCGCGGCCAGATAGAGGTCGGCGGATTCGCAGATAATCCAGGACGCATCAAGGAGATGCGAAAAACTATTGCAAAGATAAACACGGTTCTCAACCAGCGTAATTCTGAATAGATACTAATGGCTGATACCTGTCCCAAATGCGGAATGCCTGAGGATCTATGTGTCTGTGATTCTATCGCCAAGGGCGAACAGAAGATAAACGTAAAAATCGACACCCGGACGTTCAACAAGGAGATGACGGTCATCGAGGGCCTCGGAGAGGAAGTCGATCTGGAGGAGCTCGCATCCACCCTGAAGTCGAAGCTCGCCTGTGGCGGGACTGCAAAGAACGGCCACATAGAGCTCCAGGGCGACCACACCCATCGTATCAGGGACGTCCTGGTAGAAGAGGGCTTCGACGGCTCGCAGATAGAGATACAGAACTGAAAAGTTAGAAAAGACTTCTTCCACCAGTAGTTTTCTATGCCC
>CAZAII010000042.1:0-7420 GCA_964485165.1 uncultured archaeon
AGTTTTGCCTCCTGACAACCAATCCGGAAAACAAGCTTTTATTCTTTGAGAAGCCCGGACCACCAGCCGATTCGTATTACATAAAGGGCTTATATAAGTCTATTTGGCCCTTTCGTATTACAAATACGGGCGGTTCCTAAGATTATTAGTTTTGGCACCAGCTCTAGGAAACATGATAGTCGCGCTGACCGGTACACCGGGCACTGGAAAGAGTTCGGTCGCCGAAGAACTCGAAGGTTTCGAGGTCCTGGACCTGACTGAGTTCGTACAGGAGGAAGATCTTGGAACACAGGGGGAAGAGTTCGAGGCGGATGTAGAAGCGATGGTAGAGGCGCTGGAAAAGGAGCTTGAAGTGCAGAAAAACGTTATCCTGGAGGGTCATCTCTCCCACCACTACCCTGCCGATATCTGCGTAGTGCTCAGGACACGGCCCGACGTGCTACGTGAAAGGCTTGAAAGGCGAGACTACAGCCCCGGGAAAGTGAGGGAGAACGTGGAAGCCGAAGCGCTTGACACTGTTCTTTCAGAGGCAGTGGAGGAGCAGGAAACCGTTATAGAGGTAGACACCACGGAAATGACGGCCGAAGAGACCGCAGCCAGTATAAGGCAAAAGATAGATGAAGGAGTTCCCGATTACGGTAGCATCGACTGGAGCAGCTACCTTGTCTAATAGCCCGTAAATACCCTTAACTGTTCTTCTTGATGAACTTCTTCAGCTCGTCCTTCGACATCGCGCCCGCGCTCCTCGCTACCTCTTCACCGTTCCTGAGCATCAGCGTCGTGGGTAGAGCCCGGACGCCCATATCGGTCCCGAGTTCCTGATGTTCTTCCATGTCAACACTACCGAAGTTGATGTCTTCAACTTCTTCCGAGACCTCTTCGAAGATGGGAGAGTATTTCTCACATGGGTGGCACCATTCTGCCCAGAAATCAAGCAGCCACGTCTCATCAGAGTTTTTAATCTCTTCCATCCTGTCGGGGTCGATGTCCTCTGGCATGACCTCAACTTTTCCTCCAATACTTAATAAGAAACGGGTGTCCGCGAGGTTACTCCTTGTTTAAGAACACCGTCCTTATGGGGAACGGGATGTCTATACCCGCCTCGTCGTACCTCTCCTTTACTCCCTGCGTGACCTCGGAAGATGCATCAAGCATCTTTCCCCTCTTAGGCTCGGTCCAGCACCTGAGCTTCAGGTTCACGCTCGAGCCCCCCAGTTCATCCACCAGGACCTGTGGCTCGGGATCGTTGTGGACATTCTCCGCGTTCATCATGGTCTCCATAGCCAGCTCCTTCGCCTTCTCTATGTCCTCCTCGTACCCCACACCGACTATCACGTCGAACCGCCGCTGGTCGTAAGCGGTGTCGTTGATCACCGTATCGTTGTAGAGAGTTGAATTGGGGACGATAACCTTCCTGCCGTCGTATGTCCTCAACTCGGTGGCACGGACCTGTATATCCTTCACCGTTCCCGACTCTCCCGCGACCTCTATCTGGTCTCCTATCTTGAATGGCTGGTTGACCAGGATGAATATACCGGAGATGAAGTTGGCTATCAGGTCTTTCAGAGCGAAAGAGATGCCGAGACCTATCAGGCCTATTGAGGCGCCCAGCGCGGAAAGTGGAACCCCTAAAACCCCCAGGACCACTACGAACGTCAAGCTGTAGATCACGTACTTGGAGACCTTCTGTGCGCTTTTACTTGCGTGAGAGCCTCCACCTCTTCTCTTCACCGCCCTGGCTATCAGGAGGTCCGAAAAACGGTTGACCAGCCACCCCAGAAACAGGAATGCGACAGCCCATCCGATAGTCACCATACTGATCTCTATACCGAGACCGGAGACCAGTGAACTGAACTGACCGGTGACAGAGGATATAGGAGCCATAAACGATTTTTACCTGTCAAGAAGTTTAATAACCTTTGAACGGGGACCGGTTTAGTCGTGTACCAGAGATTCACCTCGCTAAAAGACTACTACCGGAAAGAACTGGAGAAGCTACAGGACTCGACAGCCGCCTTAGTCGGACTGGGAGCGACCGGTAGCGTTATCGCGGAACACCTGGCCCGGCACGGAGTCCAGCTAATCCTCATCGACCGCGACTACCTGGAGGAGAAGGATATCTACACCTCCAGTCTCTACACTCACGTAGATGCGGAAAAATCGCTTCCAAAGGCCAGGGCGGCGGAAGAAGCCCTGGAGGATATGACGGATGTGAAAGCTCACGTGGAGAGCCTTGACAGCGGCAACCTGTCTCTGCTCGAGGATGTCGACGTGATCATGGACGGCACTGACAACCTGGAGACCCGGTTCCTGATGGACGAGTACTCGAAACGGGAAGGCGTCCCATGGGTCTACACCGCGGCAGTGGGCGAAAAGGCTTACTCGATGTTATTCCGCGAGAAATGCTTCAGCTGCATATTCCAGGATGTTTCCGCCGGACAGCTCGACACCTGCGAGTCCGCCGGGATGATGAGAGAGACCGCGTCGATCGCTGCATCAGTCTCCTCGATGAAGGCTGTAAAACTCCTCTGCGGCAAGAACGTGGACGAGAGGTTCGAGCTGATACCTTCAGGAAATAGACTGGAGGTCGAGAGTCCCGGTTGCGAGGTATGCAGGGGTGAGAGCTACCCCCACATCGAGTCATCCCGAGAGGTGGCGGCGGTCTGCGGCGAGAACAAGTTCCAGCTGGAAAGAGACCTGGATGGAAAAGCCTTCAACCGGGTGAAGGAGAGCGGCGAGCTGGTCGCCGAGAACGACTACCTCCTCCGGGTCAAGATAGGAGGCCGGAATTTCACGCTTTTCAGGGATGGAAGAGCGATAATAGAGGCCCGCGACAGAGGGCATGCAGAAGAGATTTTCGCAGAAGTGCTCGGGATTTAAATTGAATCCTCCGAATCCTGTACTATGGAGCTGGAAAAGGAGTACATAGAGTATATAGCAGTCTTTTCACTCACCATGCTCGCGGTCTCGGCCGCATACTTCTTCGATCCCTACCGCCCCCTTACCTACCTCACGCTTGTACCGGTGACCCTTCTGTTCGGTTACACCGCCTACATATCACGGAACGGCTTCAGGAAGGCCTCCCTACTGAGCCTTGCCGGACTCGTGTTCCTCGTACTCCAGGACGTCGTGTCAGCGGTCGCCGTGCTGGCAGGATTCGGAAATGTCTTCCTGTCAGCGCTTGCAGGAGGGGAACGGTTCCGGGACTACTTCAGCGCCACCGCGGTCCCTCTACTGCTCTCCGGGCTTTTGATTGGCTCTGGAGTGTTCCTCTTCGCCAGCTCCAGCCCTGATTTCCGGGAGAGCTTCCGTTCGTCGGCCTCAGAGTTCGCAGGAGAGCAGGCGGAGAGCATAGTCGAGCAGAGCCAGCTGATGGAGAAGCAGAAGGATGCACAGGCATCGATAGTAAGGGAGACCAGCCGCGCCACGGTATTCTCCACCAAGGTATATGTCCTCAACAGGACCCGTGACCAGCTGACACAGAACCCGGAGCTGGCCTCGGACATAGATGAGGCTTTCGACTCCGCGCAGGACACCATACCTCCCCGAGTCTCCAACCAGACACGGGAATCCCTCGACAACTTCACGGTCGACATCTCGGGCAGGACCTCCGATGTCATCGAGAGCAGGATGCGGGAGGAACTATTCATACTCGCGATTCCTGCTGCGGGTATACTGATGTACAGCCTGCAGCCCATCTTCGGACTCCTGACCGCGTTTTTCGCCAGCCTTTTCGCCCGGCTTGAGAGCAGCTGATCCATCCTATTAAAGGTTTGGCGGGCAGGCTGAAACATATGTCAGGGATAAAATTCGAGGACGAGTCGACCGCATCGGAAACGCTACCCGGCGAGTTCGAACCCTACGTAAAAGACTGGTTCAACTCAAGGTTCGACTCGCTCAGCGACCCACAGAAGCACTCTTTCGACCTGATACACGAGGGAAAGAACTCGCTGATATGCGCCCCGACCGGTTCCGGGAAGACGCTGAGCGCGTTCCTCTCCACCCTCAACGAGCTTTTCCTCCTGGGTGACCGCGGCGAACTCGAGGATCAGGTCTACGTGCTCTACGTTTCTCCCCTCAGGGCTTTGAACAACGATATCGAGCGGAACCTCCGTGATCCACTGAACGGGATAAAGGAGAAGGCGGAAGAGATGGGCCACGAAGTCCCCGAGGTCAGGAGCGCGGTAAGGACCGGCGACACACCCCAGAGCGAGCGGTCTAAGATGCTGGAGACGCCGCCCCACATCCTGATAACCACGCCGGAAACCCTCGGGATACTCCTCAACTCCCCCAAGTTCAAGGAGAAGCTGAAGAACGTGAAGTACGCGATAGTAGACGAGATACACTCTCTCTGCGAGAACAAGCGCGGCGTCCACCTGTCGATGTCGCTTGAAAGGCTCGAGGAGATGGCAAACACTTCGCCTACCAGGATAGGGCTGTCCGCTACCCAGGCACCCATCGACGAGATAGCCAGCTACCTGGTCGGGTACGAGGCGAAAGAGGACGTAAGCCAGAGGGAGACCCGCGACGGGGAGAAAGTCCGGTCCTCCGACGCTCTAAAACGGGAAGACTACCAAACGAGGGGCTGCCATATAGTTGATGTCGCCGCTTCAAAAGAAATCGATCTGGAGACCATATCACCTGTCCGGGACCTTATACACACGCCTTCCGAGGAGATACGGGAGGCGATGTACGACAAGATACACGAACTCGCACAGCGGCACGACTCCATTATTATATTCACGAACACCCGGAGCGCGACAGAGCGCGTCGTCAACAACCTGAAGGATCGTTTCCCTGACAGCTACGAGGACAACATAGGTGCGCACCACTCATCTATGTCCCGCGAAGTCAGGCTGGAGGTCGAGGAAAAGCTGAAGAAGGGCGAGCTAGATGTTGCGGTGACATCGACCTCACTCGAGCTCGGCATCGATATCGGTAGCGTAGACCTCGTGATACAGCTCGGTTCGCCGAAAGGCGTCGCGAGAGGTATCCAGCGAGTGGGAAGAAGCGGTCACAGGATAGGTGAGACAGCGAAGGGGAAGATGCTGGTGATGGACCGGGACGATGCGGTGGAGTGTTCCGTGCTGACCAAGTGCGCGAAGGAGGACGACCTCGACCGCATCCAGATACCCACAAGATGTCTCGACGTTCTTGCGCAGCACATCGTCGGGATGGCGTGCAACCACCGGTGGGACATCGACCACGCCTTCAACGTGGTCAGGAAATCCTACTGCTACAGGGAGCTGGAGCGCGGCGATTTCGAGGCTGTGCTCGAGTACCTGGCAGGCGAGTACGAGCTGGAGGACCAGAACGTCTACAGGAAGATATGGATGGACCACGACGACTCGCTGTTCGGGAGGAGCGGGAAGATGACCCGGGTCATATACATGACCAACATCGGTACGATACCCGACGAGACAGGTTACGACGTCCTGACGCGGGGCAACGAGCAGTACATCGGGTCGCTGGAGGAGGAATTCCTCGACCGGCTGACCAAGGGAGACATCTTCACTCTGGGGGGTTCCACCTACGAGTTCCGTTACGCCAAGGGCATGAAGGTGTACGTCGACCCGGAACCACAGAAACAGCCCACCGTCCCTTCATGGTACTCGGAACGCCTCCCTCTCAGCTACGACCTCGGGATCGACATCGGCCGGTTCCGGAGGGAAGTCGCGGAGCAGCTGGAGTACAACGCGGGCGATGACGACATCATCCAGTGGATAATGCACAACTACTACCTCGACGAGAACACCGCAGAGGCGATTTTCGGCTACATCAAGCAGCAGTACCAGTACGCCGGGGAGGTGTCGGACCACGAGGACATAACCATCGAACGGTACATCGACGACGAGGGACGGCAGAACCTCATCTTCCAGGCCATCTACGGCCGGAGGGCGCACGACGCCCTGGCCCGGATCCTCGCACACCTTCTCCAGAAACGCATCGGCTCCAACATCGGGATGGTGATAGACGACAACGGCTTCATACTGATAACGCCACGCCGACCCGTCGACATCGACGGACTCCTCGACGACCTGGTCAACTGCGACCTTCAGGAGGAGCTGAAGGAAGCGGTGAAGAAGACCGAGCTGATGAAGCGCCGTTTCAGGCACGTCGCGGGACGCTCCCTGATGGTGCTCAGGAACTACGCCGGCAACTCTAAGACCGTCGGACAGCAGCAGATGAAATCCCACTTCCTCATATCGGTCATCAGGAACCGCTACGGCGAGGACTTCCCGATGATAAAGGAGACCTACCGGGAGATCATGGAGGACGCGATGGACATCAAGCACGCCAAGGAAGTAGTAGAGGGGCTTGAGAACGGAGACATCTCCTTTAGTATCATCGACAAGAAGGGTGTTCCCTCTCCCTTCAGCCACAACCTGCTGCTACAGGGCTCCACGGACGTCGTGAGGATAGAGGACAAGAAGGAGCGGCTCCAGAAACTCCACAAACAGGTGCTGGAAAGGATCGGCGAGGCCTAGTTGCACGGCTCATGACCGTGGCTTAAAATTTCTTCACATCAAACCATTGTTATCGATGGCGACGCCTGTAGAGATTGCATCCCAGTACTTCCTGAACCCTTTCGGCCTGCTCGCCCTCTTGGGAATAGTGCCGCTTATAATCTTCTACCTCGTCCGGCCGAAACCCGAGGAGCGGGTGATGCCCTCGATGACCTTCTTCATGAAAGACAAGCGTTCAGGCAAGGTAAGCCAGGCTCTCGACTTCATACTCCGCAACCTTTTACTCCTGTTCCACATACTGCTCGTCGCGGGTTTCGCCGCGACCATCGCACAGCCCTACATAACAGGTCAAGAACAGCCCGAGAACGCGGTTATCGTGCTCGACCGCTCCGCCAGCATGGAGAACGATATCTCGGCGGCGAAAGATTTCATCGAATCGAACCTGGCGAAGCAGAACACACTGGTAGTCGTCGACCAGGATGTCAGCGTCCCGCTCGAAGAGTCGTCTCCCGGCCAGGTCAGGCAGTACATAGACGATGTCGACACCGTCGATCTTGAGACGGATATCGCGTCGGGACTCGAACTTATACAGGATTACGAGGGCAACGCTGTGATAGCCAGCGACCTCGACCAGACCACAGACTCCCGCTCCGTGAAGGAGATAGTTCAGAGGATAAGGAGGGAGCGCGACACCACTGTCATGGATACAGACAACTCCAACTCCTGGGGTATATTGCGAGTCGACCCAAGTAAAATCAACACCACGGTCGATATCAAGAACTTCATGGAACAGGACGCAGAAATCGGTGTAAGGGTAAACGATGGCGGGAGGCAGGTAGCGGTCGAGGCGGGAGAGGTAAAGACTGTCGCAGTCGCGACGGGGGCGGGCAGGAACACGGTCGAACTCGAGGGCGACGAGATGGAATCCGACAACACAGCCTATATCAGCGTGC
>CAZAII010000043.1:0-7385 GCA_964485165.1 uncultured archaeon
GGTAAAGCCCATCGTCGACCATGACGTTGCTGGTGGTGAGGTCGCCGTGGATTATATCCGCATCATGTAGACCTGCGACTTTCTTCCCCAGTTCCTCCAGCGCATCTGGCTGTCCCTTCAAGCCATGTTTCAGTGTTTCGCCTCCCAGTTTCTCGATCTCCAGAGTATCTTCTGAAGTCGTCTCCACCCTTGGGATTCCCTGGACTGCTTTCCGTGCGTCCTTCATTATCCTGTACTCGTTCCGGGTCCTCTCCTGCCTTATCCTGTCATCCAGCCGGGGATGTCGGTAGCTCTTCGGCTCCCGGATCTTCCTGACTCCGTCTTCTTCAATCTCAAGCCTGGCCTCCGCACCTCTTATTTCCATCAGCTCTCCTCATCACGGGTGTAACGCCTGAGCTCTAAAAGCTTTCTCCTCCTGAGCTCCTCGGCGTAGTCCCGGTTCTCCATGACCCCCCGGAGATGGTCTATAAGTTCTTCGGATGCGACTATGTCAGGGACGTCCACATAGGCGGCGCCCTCCTCCAGGAGCCGCCTCGCCTCCCCGGTCTCCTGAGATCTGAGTATGATTTCCGCATCTGTGTCGAGTTTTAGGACTTCCCTGGAGACATCACGGAACGGTATGGTTGAGACTATGAGACGGCAGTCCTGGTAGTTGATCTTGTTCCATGTCTCTTGGTCGAACACGTCACCGTAGATGTAGTTATAATCCTGTTTTGACAGTTCCACAATCTTCTCGGGATCGTTCTCAACTATTATGAACTGCTGGTCCTCGGATTCCAGCGCGTCTGCGATCTCCCTTCCCTGGGTGTCATAACCCAGAAGTATAACGTGATCGCCGAGTTTTTCGGGTATACGCGTGTTCTCCTTGATTTTTTTGCTACTGACCTCTATGGGACTCCGCTTCGAGATGGTCTTGTATATCCTCTCCTCGTGCCTGCTTGTGTACGAGGAGACTGTCATGGTTATGGCCGCTGAAAGCACTACGGACTGGAAGACCACTATATCTATGCCGCCTGCTATGTAGGCCTGTATCACGATTATAAGAGCGAATTCGCTGACCTGGTCAAGACTGAGACCGGTAAGATAGGATGTCCTCTTGTCGTATCCGTTTATCATGAGGGAGAGTCCTGTCACGGCGGGTTTCAGGAATATGACCGATACCACTATGGCGGATGTAAGTATCAGCGTGGCTATCCCCGGGGTCGCGATAAGCGCGCCGACTGAGACAAAGAATATGGCTGCGAAGAAATCCTTCAGGGAGCCGATACTGTCGAGTATCTCGAGGTTTTCCGGGAATCTTGCCACGGCGAGTCCGGCTGCGAAGGAGCCGACGACCAGCGAGACCTCAAGTAACTCTGCTATACCCACGAAACCTGTAAGCACGCTCAGGCCCAGCAGCATCAGGAGCTCGCTGGAACCCTCTGTGAGTTCGGTGGCTCTGGGAAACACGTGCTTCCTCAAGACAAGAGCAAGACCTACAACCATCGAAGTGTAGAGGAATATCTCCGGGAGACCCCGGGTTGATGTCTCCGCCGCGATGAAAGTGATGATTATCAGGGCCAGGATATCCTGTATCAGCTGTATGGATTCTGAGAGGCGGCCGTGAAGGATATCTGTTTTTACTTCACTTTCCACGAGGTCCAGACCTACGAGGGAGGAACTCAGTGCACCTGCAGCCGCCAGATAGAGAGTGTTGATCTGGTCGAGTCCCAGTCCGCGTCCCAGCAGGTATAATGCTGCGCCTATAACGGTTACCTGTATCGCCGCGGTGCTCAGGCTTTCCTCTGCCACGGTTTTTATACGGTCCAGATCAGTTTTGACCCCGAAGATGAACACCAGGAATGCGATACCTATCTGTGATAGTGTAAGGACTTCGTCTGATGGGATCAGTGCCCCCAGCATGAGGCCGGCGAAGATGTAGGCGGGTATCAACGGATGTGAAAGCCGGTTGAAGACCAGTATTATCAGGGCTGAGACCAGGAATACCGCGGTCAGGACGTTGATTACCTGGCTCATTCTTTCTCACCTCCGTATCTTATCTTGTTGATATCGCTCTGGATCTCCTCCCTGAAGAGGCTTTCATCCTCCAGGTACAGTTTTATGTATTCAGAGAGTCTTTCACCGGTAAGGATGTTCCGGGTTATGACATAGTGGGCCCCCAGTTCGTACAGCTCTGCTGCTTTCTCAAGGTCGTCCGACTTCAGGAAGATGATTGCACCTGGATCGACGTGTTCCAGCATCCTCCTGTTGAGTTCCGGATCAGGTGCCACACTGAGCACGAACTGAGCCTTTTCGATCCCGGAGGCTTTACGTATCTCGCCGTGATGGAAGTCCCCGTATATGAATTCGTAATCCGATGAAGCCAGTCTTTCGATGTTCTCAGGGTTCCGGTCTACAACTACGACATCTTGGTAATGCTGTTTCAGTACGGGGAGCAGGTTTCTTGTCAGCTCGTCGTAGCCTATTACCAGCGCATGATTTTTGAGTTCCCGGATTTCGACATCTTTCTTGTCCTCTGACTCGAACATCTGTAGAAGGTGCTCTACTCGATGGTAGATTTTCCGGTTGGAGTTTATGATGTAAGATGAGCTGCTCATGGTTATCAGCGCCATCATGCTGAGATAGCCGAGTATATTCCCGTCGATGAAACCGCGGGAGACCGCAAGAGCCCCGACAACCAGGGAGAACTCGCTGACCTGTATCATGTTTATGCTTCCGAGGAACGAGGTCTCGGGGGTGAAGTTCTCTCTATCGATCAGGTAGAACATTATGACGAAGTTGCCTGCCATCAGCACCAGAGATCCCAGTACGGCCTCTTTCCAGTAGAGAAGCAGACCCGCTCTCTCGAGCGTAAGACCTATGCTCGAGAAGAATATCATTATGAAGAAGTTGGTCAGTGGCCGGATTCTCTCCTGTAGCTCGGCGCTGTAGGGAAGCTGTCCCAGACTAAGGCCTGCGAGGAAGGCACCCACCTCTATAGATATCCCCAGGAGGTCCGACAGCGAGATGAAAAGGAAGGCCCAGGCGATTCCGTGGATCAGAAGCGCCTCCTGGTTCTCCGCGACACGGTCGAACACCTGGGGCAGGAAGTACCTCGAGGACGTGTAGGAAAGCACTCCTATAAGTCCGGACATCATAACGATTTTCCCGAGGCTTATCCCGATCTCTGTGAAGCTGGATAGCGACTCTGCACTCATGACCGCCAGGGTCACTACCAGGATTATATCCTGGATTATCAGCACACCCACATCTATCTTGCCTGGCAAGGTCGATATCTCGTCCTTGTCCGCAAGTATCTTGACCACGACCGGTGTGGCCCCGAAAACGGTACATACAGCAAGGACCATCGTTTCGACCAGACTGAAACCCAGCAGATAGGATACCGCGAATGCGAGCGAGGTCTGAAGCACAGTCTGACCGAGGGCTATCCTCACAACCGGTGACAGGATGTCCTGTATCTCGTCGAAGTCAAGCTCTATACCTATGAGGAAAAGCAGGAAAGCCAGACCCAGCTCGGACATGAGCCGGGTTACCTCGCTCTCGGAGACGATGTTGAAGAAAACCGGTCCGAGGAGCAGGCCTGTGAGTATGTAGGCGACGATGGTAGGTTGACCTGTCCTCTTCGCGATAAAACTCAGGGCTGTGGCGGTGACGACTATTAAGGCGAAATCAAGGGGCAGTACCAGGTTACCTATCATCTAGTACCTTCTTGATTTCTCTCGTTTTTATGGCTCCTTCACGGTGCAGGACAGGTAATCCGTCTTCAAGCTCCACGATTGTCGAGGTAGGGGAATACTCAAGCTGACCCTCATCGATCAAGTAATCGGCTTTCTGTCTCAGTCCGGAATCGATATCATCCGGGCTGTAAGAGGTCTCATGGCCGGATAAATTAGCGCTGGTCGCGGTTACAGGACCGTCCTCCGCGAGAGCTGACGCGACCTCGCCTGAAGATATCCGGAAGACGAACTTCTCATTGAGAATGTCCGGGACGCTGTCTTTTTTCTCTGCCACGAGGGTAAGCGGACCGGGCATCAGTTCACTGAACAGCTTCCGCTCTGCCTCGTCCAGGCCCGCGTATTTTTCGGCCATATCCAGGTCCTTCACTATGACCGTGAGGCCCTTAGACTGCGGCCTCTGCTTCATCTCGTAGACCTTCTCCACCGCTTCGGGGTCCAGGGCGTCTGCGGCTATGCCGTAGGCAGTTTCAGTCGGGTAGATGACGGTTCCCCCGTTACGTACAACCTTCCTAGCCTCGTCTACCTGGCGTGCTAGCTCTGCTTCCACGTGACTTCCACCTCGTCAGGTCGCCAGTCCGGTCTTTTCGCTGAATCCTCCAGTGGAGTTTTCCTTCCTGCTTCCAGCTCTACAAGTCCCTGGTGGGCTATCATCGCGCCGTTGTCCATACAGAACTCCCTCGGCGGAACATAGGATTCGGCCCCGCGCTGATCGCACATCTTTTCTACCATCTCCCTCAATCTGGAGTTCATCGCGACGCCTCCCGTGAGCAGTGCTTCACTCGAATCCTCCTGGGCCATCGCACGTTCAAGCGCCTCTACCACTGCGGCGTAGGCGTGCTCCTGGAACGAGTTCGCTATTATCTCGTCCTCTTCCTCGCCTATCAGGCGCTGGCACTCGGTCACGAGGCCGGAGAAGGAGAAGTCCATGCCCTTTACCGGGTACGAGAGCTCGATTATCCCGTCTGTATCCGATGCGAGTTCCTCGATCTCTGGTCCACCTGGGTGAGGGTGGCCCATCTTGCGGGCGAGCTTATCCAGAGCGTTTCCCAGCGCGACATCCAGGGTTTCACCGATGATCCTGTACCTGCCGGACCTGAGTTCAAGTATCTGGGAGTTCCCGCCCGAGAGGTAGAGAGTGACCGGTTCCGAGGCCCCTGTGGTTCTGGTCCCGATGGAGATGTGGGCGAGGCAGTGGTTAACCCCTATAAGCTCCGCATCATACCGGTCTGAAACCACGCGCGCCATCACAGCGCCGACATCAAGGGATTGAGGGATGCCCGGACCCTGTGCGAATGCCACGCCGTCCACCTCCTCCAGCTCTACGCCAGCGTCCTTTGTAGCGCGCTTTAGCAGCTCATCGGCGTTCTGGTAGTGCTGTTCGGCGGCCTTCCGGGGATGTATGCCGCCTTCTTCCGGCTCATACATCTCCCTGGTGTTCGCCAGCACTTCCTGCCTGTCGACTATGCCGATGCCGAGGGTATGCGCTGTCGATTCGATGCCCAGGACTTTCATGTAGAAAACAGTTGCGGAAAAACGTTATCAGGGTTTACTGGTGCTTGGTGTAGCCGCACTTGCCACAGCTCTTCCTGTCCTCGTGCTCTGCGAGGAATGAGCCGCAGCGGGGGCATTTCTCGCCGTCGTAGGAGCCTCCCTCGTCGTACTTCTCCCAGACCTGGACCTTCTCGTGTTTACCCATCACCCGCTCACCCGGGTTTCCAGCCAGTCGATGAACGTAGTGCGGTTTTTGTTATCCTTTTCTGCTTCGAGTGCGGCCTCCCAGTCCACGTTCTCCACTTCTTCAAGCGCGTCCTTCGCGTCGCTTATGGTGCCGGATACTATCTCGTCGTAATCGACGCCGGAACCAGAGTCCCCTTCTTCCTCTTCCTTGGTAACATCTTCGTCTTCATCGCCATCTTCTCCTTTCTCTCCGGTTTCCTCCGCTTCTTCCGTCTCTTCATCCTCTGTCAGCGTTTCACCGCTTTCTTTCTCCTCGAATGCGTCCCTTACCTCGTCTATGGTGATATCACCGGTCTCTATCTCGAGGTCTTCCATAGCCTCCTCGATTTCAGCCGAGGTCATATGGTCTGCGGCCGCCAGGATCTTTTCGAGCCGTCTCTCCTTCGGCTCGACGTCTCCGTGTTCGACCGTCTCGTGGAGCAGTTCTTCTTCCACGTCAACGTCGCGGTGCATGAAATCCGGCATCTTCTTCATTATCCTAACCTTGACACCTATCGCGCCTGGCTTGGTCCTTGCCAGCCTGTAGGCCTGTTCGACGTTCTGCTTCGAGGTGTCGCCGCACCGCTTGACGTAGCCGAAAGAGAACTTCTCTGTACGCCCGCGGTTGCCGCTCAGTTTTCCGGAGATCTCTATCTCCGCACCGATAACTCCTGCCTCCTTCATACGCCTGAGGTAGGTATAGCCAACCCTCTTGGGCTGTCCACCCTTCTCGAGCCAGGACGCCATCGACTTCGCGACTACCTCGGCCTCTGCGTCGGGCTGTTCGACCTCGTTTACCTCTATCTGCGGGTTCTCGAAGTCGAACTCCTTCTCCATGTCGGTCGTCAGCTCCTTGATACGGGAGCCGCCCCGACCGATAACTAGTCCGGGTCTCTGGGCGAATATAACTATCTTTGTAGATGTGGGAGTCCGTACGATGTCGGAGTGCGAGTAACCAGCGCCTTCAAGCTGTTCTTCAAGGTATTCGTGGAGCCTTACTTTCCTGGCTCCTTTCTCGATAAACTTTTTCTCCTGCATACTACTTCTCTCCCACCACGATCTTTACATGGGCTGATTTTATCTGTCTTCCCCGGTGCCTCTTCGGTGTCCTGAACCGGGAACCCTGGTTGGTTATAAACTCCTGGACCTCGAGGTTGTCGACGTTGAGGCCCTCGTTCTCCGCGTTGTCCCTCGCGCTTTTCAGCACCTTAAGTACCTCTTCTGCCGCCTTGACAGGGTATCGGCCTGCCCTGTTGCCTGGCCGGTGTCCAACCCCGGAGTCAAACTTGGTGTATGGTACCGGTAGTTCTTCTTCTGTGACCCTCTCCAGCTTGTCGACAGCCTTCTCCACGGTATCTCCTTTCACGAACCGGCCTATCTCTGTCACGTCCTTCCACGAAACGCGGAGGTCGCTTCCGACGGCCTTGGCCTGGTGGGATTCGGTCTGCAGTGGCATGAAAATCACTTGAGCGGTACGTGCTGCGAGGAGCGTGTGGCGCCGAGTCCTGGAGCGCTATGCTCGACCTCTTTCCGGGTCCTCGCCAGTTCTCCAAGGTAATGGCCCAGCATCTCCGGCTCGATTTCCACAGGTATGAAGTCCTGCCCGTTGTAGATATGCACGGTCTTGCCTACCATCTCTGGAACGACTATCATCGCTCTCTCATGGGTTTTGACACTATCATTTTCCTCTATATCGTCAAGAAGCTTCTTCTCGTTCTGCCTGAGACCTCTCTTGATCTTCCGCCTTCCTCTCGAATTCAGCAGCTCGGCGAACTGCTCAAGGCTCATCTCCCTGAGCTCTTCCATGTCCCTGCCGCGGAAACTGAAGTCGTCGCTACCCGCCATTCTGGATCACTACTTTTTCTTGCCGGATCTCCTGGCGGAGATACTTCCCACCTTCCTGCCCGGCGAGGTATGCTTTGAAACGGTTTT
>CAZAII010000044.1:0-7322 GCA_964485165.1 uncultured archaeon
GTCAGACTCTACGAGTAATCCTCTCCCACCGGTCGAGAATTTGAAACTCTCAGCCTAGTTCCTTGGAAATAGGTAGGACTTCAAGAGGATTCACAGGGATAATTATTAATCTTGATGCAGTACCTCTGGTGGTTCCTGTATTAGCCACTCTGTCCGTTTTCCTCCTTTTCTACGGTTACAGGGAGAACTACTTCGAGCAGCTGAAGACCTGGATTTGACTACTCTTTCTTTTTCTCCCGGTACTCCTTCGCCGCTTCTCTGAGGTCCTCCCAGGAGGTCAGATCCTCCATGTGCTTACGGAACTCCTGGCTTGCGAGGAACTCCTTGAGTTCTCCCGGCGCACTCATCACGCTGTCATCCCCGGTTGCCAGTGAATGGAGTCTGTCTAGCAGGTCGCTGTTCTCCTCCACGTACTCCTCCGCCCGGCTCTTGAACTCCGAGACCTCCGCGGGCAGGGGGTGGTACTCGTTCGTGATATCCTCGTACCTTATGGCCATGGCGGCCTGGATGATGCGGTGGAGCTCCTCCCTCTTTTTCTGGACAGTAGTCTTCTCGGGCTCCCGCCAGTCCAGCTTCTTCCCGACACGCTTCAGCTTCCCGCGGAAGCTCTCATCCTTGGGGTTGGCTCCAAGCCTCTCCGCTATCTCTCTCGCGGTCGGGTCTCTCATCAGCCTCTCCCGGTAGGTCTCGATAACCTCCTGTATCTGTTCCCGTGTCGGTGCCATAACTTTACTGGTCCCTGGCCCGGATAAATTAGTTTCCATCTTCAAAGTCGCCACGTAAAGCAGGATAGTAATCGTTCACCAGCGTCCTCTTCCAGTGGTTGCCGGTCTGCTTTCTCTCCTCGGGCGATGTGAACTGGTACCGGTACCGCCTCGCCCTGACGTAAGCCGGGCTGGCGTCGAAAGGCTTCCGTTTTAACAGCTTCAGCACCTCTTCATCATCCCTGGCGAGCCTGTCCATGAAGCGTCGGAACCAGGGTCTCCGCGGTCTCGGGGACATAGCCGCGAACCACATCTGCCAGTCAAGCCTGAGGTGGTAGGGCGCGATCTGGGGCGGCCGTGAGTCCAGCTTCGTGGGCTTGCCGTAGAACTCGTACTCATGCCAGTCCGCTTTTTCCAGGTCTTCGTCCGTCGTCCCCTCTATAACGACTTCGTACCGCGTCCTCGTCACCGAGCCGAATGCCCCATAGGTGTTCACCAGGTGAAGGGGGTTGAAGCCGGCGTTCATCTTCTGCCTGGGCGAGAGCATGTTCTTGACCGGCCAGTAACTGAGCAGAACCACGGCCCCTGCCAGTAGGTAGATTCCCAGCATGTGAGGAGCGGATACCGGCTCCACCGCGGGAGTCGTGAAGGCGGGTGACGTCCCAGGCATGAAGATCCCACCGATCGATTCCAGAAGCCCTGTAAGTATCTGGTCGCCGAAGGTGGAGACTGCGAGCACTATCGTCAGCAGGTTGAGGAACGCATAGTTCCCTGTCAGTATCAGCCAGGACTGGCTGAAGATGGTCAGCGCGCCCGCAACGGCTGCAAAGGGCTGTGGCGCAAAGTAGAGGAACGGTACGGCGAGCTGGACGAGATGGTTGGAGGCGGTTTCAAGCCGGTGGAACTTTTCCGGCAGGTGGTGAGCGAATCGGCTCAGCGGGTTCGGCATGGGCTGTGTCTCGTGGTGGTAGTCGAGACAGGTCAGTTCGCGCCAGCATGAATCGGCGCGGAGCTTTATCAGCCCGGCGCCGAACTCGACACGGAACAGCATCCACCTCAGCATCAGGATGACGAGGAAGGGCGCCGCGGTATTCATACCTCCAAGGAAGATGGCGAGAAAGCCCGCTTCCAGTAGCATCGATTCCCAACCGAATGAGTAAAAGGTCTGGCCGACGTTCACGAAGGAGAGGTAGATAAGCCAGAGGAGTAGCCATGTCGCCATCGAGAAAACCGTGCCGAACATCTCGGAGAGGCCGGTGAGGGCGAAAGCGGAGAGCGTTAAACCCGTCCAGGCCATAGCTCTAGCGGCGCGGTCGCTTGGTAGGAAATAGAGTAGACTGGGCGACTCCCTGAAATCCACGTGTTCCACAAAGTCTGTGAAAGGTAGGAGCCCGTCTTCTCCAACGAGCGGCCTGAACTGGCGGATAACCGCGAGAAAGGCGATAAAGTAGACGAGACCGAGCCCGCGCTGAAATAGGAACGCGGCGAGCCAGTAGCTGTCCGGCATGTTGACCAGTTAAGGTTGAACCGGCTTAAATCTCCCGGCGGTTTCCGCTACTCTTCCAACTCCTGGTGGGAGGCCTTGGCGATCAGTATCTCCCTCTGTACGTGGTATGCTTCTCTCCTTATCATCGTGATATAGCTTGTAATCGCGTAGAGAACGAAGATAACGGAAGTCCCGATGTAGGATGCAAACTTCTGTATAAGCTTTGCCTCATCCAGGCCGAATGTCGCGGCCACAGAGGTCAGTATGCTGGCGTATAAAAGCATCTTGAGAGTGCCCTGGACGAGTTTCAGCCGTCGGTAGTGCTTCAGCGCGGTCTGGTACCTGTCCATCTGGTGTTCGTCCAGCCTGTGCTTCAGGTAGTCCTGAATATCCTTGTGGGCTTTACCAAGCGGTGTGAGTTCGAACAGGTATCTCTTCACGTAACCGTTTTTTTGACCCGGGTTTAACTTTGTTTCCAACCGTCAGACTTTATTTAGGAACGTGAAGAACAACTAGGTATGGTCCTGGAGGGCTCAAGAGCACCCGGGTTCAGGGAGCTAGAGGACTGGATAAACTCAGAACCTCTTTCAGTCAAAGATACTCTGCTGCTGGATTTCTGGAACTACAGCTGTTACAGCTGCAGCCGGAGAGCCCTGGCGATGCAGGAACTGCACGACGCATACCCGGAGATAGAGGTCGTTGGAGTCCACACACCCCGTTTCAGCTTTGAGAAAGAACCCGGAAACGTCAGGAAGGCGGTTGAGAGGAGAGGTATCGACTACCCTGTAGCGTTGGACCGCGGGTCTACCTGGCGGGACTACGGGGGTTACCGGTGGCCCACCCAGGTGATCGTGGACGGGGGAGAGGTAAGGTGGAAAGGTACAGGTGTCAAGCAACTAAGACAGCTGGAAAGAGCGGTTTCAGAAGTTCTGGGCTCGGACATCCGGGGTCTTGAAAACCGCGACTTCGGCCGTCAGGAAAGAAGGGAGATACAGCTCGGATATAGATTCGGTGGAGGTTTCAACGGCTCCGGCAACTTCAGGGGAGAAAAAGGTTTCGAGGCTCCGGAGGGCCGGTCTTTGAACGGTGTATATCTCGACGGCAGGTGGAGACAGGGGGAAGAGTACCTTGAGGCTGTAGAAGATGCGAGGCTTTTCTTTCCCTCCCGTTCATCAAGTGTCAGCATGGTCGCGGGTCCCGGCGGCGGAATCAGGGATGTAGAGGTACTCAAGGATGGTGAACCTCTGGATGAGGAAGCTGGAGAGGATGTGGAGAACGGCTCCATACGTGTAAGGCATCCGGACCTCTATAGCGTCTTCGACTCGGAACTCCAGGATCATGAACTCGGGCTGGAAGCCGAGAAAGGGACGAGGCTCTACTCTATCAGCCACGGCTGAATCGGAGATATAAAAATTGTTGACGAATTGCGACCTGTGAACACAGACAGGAAAATCGACTTCTTCGGCATCGTGGCTATCCTCCTTTTCGGCTCGGTGCTGGGAGGAGCGGTCACCTACCAGTTCATGGACGCCCGCATAGACTCCCTGGAGGCAGAGGTAGAGGAGCTTGAGCCGACCGAGAGGACGCTCTACGTGAACTCATCTACCAGGACATCACTGAGCGATCTCTTCCACAAGGTCGACCAGTCAGTGGTCTCTATAAGGGTAAGAGGGGAGAACGCGGCCCAGGGCTCAGGTTTCATATACTCGAAGCAGGGCTTCATAGTCACAAACGAGCATGTGGTCGACGGCGCAAACAGTGTGGAGGTGACTTTCACCGATGGCAAGACGCACGAGGCTGAAATAGTGGGCATGGATCAGGACACCGATCTCGCGGTGCTGAAGGTGGAGAAGGAAGGCCTGACTCCCCTGAAGCTGGGCTCGCTGTCGAACGTCGAGGTGGGCCAGAGAGCCGTCGCGATCGGGAACCCGTTCGGCCTCAGGGGTTCTATGACCTCTGGCATAATATCACAGAAAGGCCGTCGCCTCCCCACCGAGAGCGGTTTCTCGATACCCAACGTGCTACAGACCGATGCAGCTATCAACCCGGGCAACTCTGGAGGGCCGCTGCTGAACATCAGGGGAGAGGTGGTAGGTGTGAACACCGCCATCGAGACACAGACCGGAACGTTCTCAGGCGTAGGGTTCGCTATCCCCGTGGACGCGGTCAAGCGTGTCGTCCCCGAACTGATAGATAAAGGGGAGTACGAGCACCCCTGGATAGGTGTCTCGGGTCTCGATTTCACAACCGATATAGCCGAGGAGATGGACCTGAACCGTTCTTCCGGGTTCCTGGTAGTTGATGTAGTGGAGGACAGTCCTGCCTCACGGGCGGGTATCGAGGCCGGTAACAGGACTGTCAGTATCCAGGGAAGCAGCGTCAACGTTGGAGGCGACGTCATAGTGGGAATAAACGGCGAGAGGATGAGAGACATCACGGATATACTACTTTATCTCGAGACACAGACAGAGGTCGGGGAGAAAGTCAACATAACCGTCATCCGTGACGGTGAAAAGATGGATATACCTCTGACGCTTGGCTCCCGTCCCGAACAGGTCAACTAGGGCCTGTACCGGAGTATAGCGGCGACGCCGCCGAAGTTCTCCAGTCTTTCCCCCGCCTCGTGATCGGTGTGCACAACCTGGACCTCGCCTCCTGCATGTTCCACTTTCTTCACGAGTTCCTGTCGCTCGCGGAACTCCTGGCTCGTTATCAAAAGCTTCTCGACGGCTCCCTGCTCCGCCAGCTCTTCCACAGGGTCGCCGTAGCTGGCTTTACCCTCGCTTTCCAGCTCCTCGAAGAACTCTTCGAGCGCGTCCGACTCCTCCGAGATGCGAGAGTCCTCGACCACCTTCTTTAGAGCGCCACGCTTTATGGCCTCGTTCAGCCCGGTCTTGCCAGTCACCGATGTGTCCTCGACGAAAGTCTTGTCCTGCAGTCTTTCCGGCAGGAGGTCGTACACCTTCTGCTTCTCGAATCCAGGTCCCGCGAGCACGATGCTGTCGACTCCCTCTGCGGACCTCTTGAGCACATTCTTTATCTCCTGGTGAAACGCTTCCCCGGTCTCCTGGTCGCTGTAGAGTTTGCCCGGGATGTTCTGCTCCAGCGCGGAAAGGTCGGTTATGCCGGATTCGCGTACGAGGAACAGGTCGGCCTTTCCTTTCTCCACGAGACAGAAAAGCACCTCGTATGATCTCTTCGACTCTGCCTCTTTTAGTCGCTCCCATTCCCTTTCTGTGAATTCGCTCCAGATCTCGAACTCATCGCCCTGCTCAAGGTTGAATGTGTGATAGCCCTGCTCCACCTCCTCGTCGCCCTGCATCATCTCGCCGGTTACCCTCAGGCGGCCGTCCTGTAGCTCCACCTTCTCGGCCTCCAGCACCAGCTTCAGGGTCTTCTTCTCCCGGCCTTCTATCTTTGTACGCTGCGTGAGCGCCTTCACGCGGTCGCCCCCGGATATCACGTCTTTCAGGTACCATAGGTCGTCCTCGTTCTCTATACTTATCCTGGCGTAGCCGTCTTTTCGATCGGTTTTCTGTAGCTTCATGGTGAAAGCCTCGCTACCCACAAATAAAAACCCTCAATCAACAGTTTTGTCTATGGCGCAGGAGTTCGCAGCTGTACTGCTTTCCGGCCTCGTGATATTCGGGCTGGCCTTCGTAGCATCACAGGAGTTCAACTTCTCAAGCGACCAGCCCGACAAAGTGGTTTTCGCAGAGCACAGCTTCGGCAAAGTCGGTGACGCGAAACCTGATTCCCGCACCGTCGGCTTCGGGGACTTCAGCGTCGGGGAAGGCCGGGGAGATGTACTGGTGGACAGACGTAACCGGGAGGATATCGACGCTTCCTTCCTCGACTCAGACAAGGTATGGATAGGATATAATGCGACGCAGCCCCGGGGCGGCAAGGTCACCTTCGAGGTACTGGGACGCGAGGGCGGCGGAGCTGTATACGTCAACGTGAACGGCGAAGACGTTTTCAAGGAACAGCTGGTCAGTGGAGGAACACCCGAAATCGAGATACCGAACAGCGCGCTCAAGACGGGCGATAACACCATAGTGATAGGTACGACCAGCGGGGGTATCTTCTCCTCATCAGAATACGTCATAGAGGATATCAAGGTCTGGGTGAACGACCGACGGTTCCATGATTATATCAACACCTTCAAGGTATACGGTTACGAGGTCGAGGACTTCGTGGAAGGACGCCTCAACTTCAACATCCGGAGCGCAGTGAAGCCGGAGCCGCTAGAAGTATGGATAAACGACAGGAACGTCTACACCCTGAGCCGGGTACGGGGCCGGGAACAGGTCGATGTCAACCCGGAGAACGCCGATCTTAACCCCGGTCTCAACGTCATAAAGTTCGAGACGGATGGGGAGGCGAAATACGAGGTTGAGAACGCCCAGCTCACCCTGCGTTACCTTGGAGCCACCGAGAGGAAGACGCTGAGCCTGGATTTCGAGGCGAAGGATTCCGAGCTCAACTTCGCAGGAAGCGAGGAAACCCGTGAATACGTTTCATTCGAGTACCAGAACCTTCTCGGCTCCCCCAGGTCTATGGTGCTGGAGCTCAACGGCAACTCCCACCCTTTAACTCCACAGAACGGGGAGAACACGGTCGAACTGTCCTCTGACGAGTTCGACAGCCAGAACACGCTTGTAATCAAAAGCAACGGCACGTACCAGATGAATAACCTGAGACTGGTATCGGAGAGGGTGGAGAACTAGATGGGCTGGAAGAAGTGGGCCGGGCTAATCCTGCTTTCGCTACTCCTGATGCCGTTTTTCGGTATCGGGTTCTTCGTAATCCCGGTCTACCTGGGCTTCAAGTACATAGCATTGCTGATAAAGATCGATGTATACCTCGCCTACCTTATGATCCGCATCCCTATATGGGTCGTCCAGTGGATTCTCTGGCATACACTCCAAGTCGGTAAGGAGATTGGACACTGGTTCGAGAGAGGACTGGCCATATACAGGCAGCACCCTGTGGGCTCCGGTTTCGCAGTTTTGCCCTCACTTGCCTTTATGATGTTCCTCGTGCCACTTGACATCGCTGCCGCGGCCTCCGTATCAGGTGTATTGAACAATGTTGTCGCCCTGCTGACGATATTTCTCGGCACTTTCGTT
>CAZAII010000045.1:0-7087 GCA_964485165.1 uncultured archaeon
CCGTTCTTGGTCCTCATGGTGACGTTCCAGAAGAAGTCGAAGCTTCCCGAAGAAGCGCTCTCCGGCACTATGTAGCCGTTCGTGGAGTTGTCCCACCTCCTCTCACAGGTGCTGCCGTTCGGTATGTCGCCGCAGAGCCTGGTGTCGCTGGGCCCCCATGGGACGTCGTTGCCGAAATCGTCGAATACGTCGAGCGTGATGTTGGCATCAAGTGCTGTGTTGTTGATGGCGGTAGCGGTCACGTTCACCCAGTCGATCCGGTCGCCGACCTCGTACTCGCGGATACCGCTCTCGTACTGGTTCTCGTGCTCAAGATCGGTGAGCTCCAGCGTGACGTTGATTATCCGGAAGTCGTCCGTCCCCTCTATGATGCCTGTGAAGCCGACCAGAGTTTCACCGTCCTTTGCCTCAAGCCGGCCAAGGACGCGGTAGGTTCCGGGCTCGTACTCATCGGTGTTCCAGCCGCCTTTGTCTTCCCATATCTGGGTTATATTGAGCTTCTCACCGGGAGCTATACTCCTTGAAGTACCTGAAAGACGGTCGTTGACAACGGGAGGTAAAATACTGTCGAAGCCTGTGGCGGTCTCTCGCTGGACCACCATGTAGAGGTAGCCCCTGAAGGTCTGGTTGCCGTTGTTCCAGATGCCTGAGAACCGGTCCTGCTCTTTCCGGTACTGGACTGTGTAGGACGGCTGCGGCGCGACATTCTGCCGGCTGGCCTTCGTAGACCAGAGGTTCTTCTCGTCGTCGTTCGTGGCGTACTCGTGTATAGCGAACACCGATGCGTTACAGCTCATGCGTGAACCGGCAGGGATATTAACCCCCGTACTGTTGCCGAAGTAGAGCCTTGAAGGCGTCTCTCCGGTGGCGCTGTCGCTTGTCGAGTTGAACTGTGTCACACCCGAGGGGTCCACTACCGCGCACCTCGTCGCGGGTTCCGGTGCAGCGACGGAGATGTACGAGGTATCCTGTGCAACGTAGTATTCATCTCCGAGTTCGGATTCCGGGAGGAAACTGGTCGATTCGAAGCCATCACTGTCCGCAGTCTGTATGGCCATCACCGGCTTGTCGGCCACTATGTGAGCGGCGGCCTCGTCCCCGTTGTCGCCTGTTCCTCCGTCGTCCGGGGTGGTATCTGTGTGGTAGAGCTGGCCGCGGTCAAGGCTCTGCGTCGTCGAACTCCCGTCGCTGTAGTAGATATCGACGCTGGTACCGTCCTCCAGCGCGCCCACCAGCAGGTTCTCCGAGGGAACTCCGTAGAGTTCCTTTGCCGGCTCGTGGAACGCGAAACCGTCGGCAGGCGTTCCACTGGAGTCTCCCTGGTGGTAAACAAGCACGGGTGAGGACGAATTGAGAATCACGACTCCCGAATCAGAGGGGATTGATGTTCCTGTACCGCCGATATCGACCGTGGTAGCTCCAACACCTCCCCCGACCACTGTCAGGTTTTCCACGTTCGTAGTACCGTCGTACACCTTCACCGTCGCAGTCTCAAAGGGCGCGTAGATATAGAGCGTCTCGTCGGCACGCGGCATCGGATAGACGAAGTCTTTGCCGGCGAAGCCTATCGGCACTATCGAGTCAGCTCCGTTTTCCTGTCCCGAAACCTGGGCCGGCTTGAGTATCGAGATGGGGCTGGCCTGTGAAACGTCAGAGCCAGGTAGCGTACCTGTCTCCTGCTCGTCGAGGTTGAGGGTGGTGGAGCCTGAATCTATCTGGTTGCCGTTTCGGAAGCTGACAGCGTCGGCAGCCCCGTCATTGTTGCTGCCGACCGGATAGAAAACGTCCCTTAAAGTCCCGTAGCTCATCACTTCTGTCAGGTCGCTTTTCGAGGTGGCATTGGAGTTGTTGTAGTACATGTAGACCGTGGTGTCGCCTTCCGCGCTCAGCGCAGGGATCTGGACCCAGACAGATGTGTTGGTGGTGTTGACGCCTGACTCTATGTAGTACGGTATCCCCTCCTGTATCGAGTCCACCTGCTCATCGTTTCCTGTAGATGTTGAGGGCTGCTCCTTGTACGGCGCTCCCTTTATAGCCCCCTCCTCCAGCGCCATGTACCCGAAAACCTCGTCCGTGTGGCTGCCGTCATAAGCCGGCGTCTCCTCGGTGCTGACGTTGAAGCCGGTTGAGGTCAGGTTCTTCAGCCTCTCTTCCATGTTGTCGCCGCCGTCCTCGGTCTGGAACTTGCCGATGACTGCTGGCGTTTCCGAGTAGCTGCCGGAGAAGAAAACGTCGTACCAGGCGTCTGTCACGTCGTTCAATGTGTTCTCAGCCTCGAAAACGGTCGATTCCGCGGTCCCTCCCTCCACCGCGAGGTAGCCGATGGTCTCCGACAGGTGGGGGTCTCCTTCTCCTTCCTCCTCTATCTTGGTCCATGCCTGTAGAGTGGTGATGTTGTCGACCCGTGTGTGGGCGCCGGCTTCCTGACCTTTGTAGGAGTTTATCTGGGTCAGGAAGATCGGAGTACTCGGGAACGGGTCGCTGAAGCTTATCTTCTTGTATGCCTCTGAGCCGTTGTTCGAGCTGAAGGTGTCCGCGGTTATCCTTCTACCTGCGACCAACCAGTCTCCCTGCTTCATCGCGACGTAGGAGACGTTCTCTGTGGCGTGGGAGCCGTCGTCGCTGGGGTACTCTTCAACCCGGAGATCAAAGCCGTTCACATCCAGGTCTTTTATACGGGTGACAGAGGAATCGTCCGGCGGGTTCTCTCCAACCTCCCCGCCCTCCCTGAAGCTGGTTATGGTAGAGACGACTACCGGTGTCGAGCTGTAGGACTGTGTGAAGCTCTCTGAACCCCAGGAGTCGGATCTCTGCACCTTGCCTGTCTCACCTATATCTGTTGTGAAGACGCTGCCGTAGTCGCTGACGCTGCCTTGACCTCCGTCGCCGTAGTAGATGTAGTATGTCTTCTGTTCGCCTGCGGCCAGGCTGTTCACATTCACCCATAGGGTAAGTCTATCCGCGCTCAGCTCCTCCACCCAGATGGGCAGCGAGTTCTCATCGTACGGGCTATCGGTGGTCTGGTTGAACACCCTGAGCTCCGAGACGGACTGTATCTGTGAGATTACATCCGTATCGGTAACCTCTATCTTCACCGGTTCGTCGTTCCTCGAGGGAAGACCCGAGTTGTCAACCGTCACCGGCAGCTGGAATATGGGTTTCTCGGAGGTGAACCGGAGGTCTCCCGCGTCCGGCTGCATCTCCCCGCTGGTTATGAATCTCTGTGTGTCGATGCTCAGCTTCAGTGGGTAATCGCTGATGTCCTCTCCTGCCTGCTCTCTCACCGTGATAGGAGTCCTCTTCTCCCAGTCAGGGCTCAGCCAGTCGTCGCGGAACGGAGAAAGCTTTACGTCTTTGTTGGCTCGGTAGTTGTCCTGGCGGACGTTGACGAACGCCTCGCCTGAGAAGTTGACCTGGAAGCTGCGCTTCTCCGAGACGTTTACGATTCCGTCGGTGTTGTTGGCCCAGATGTTGTACTCGTACTCGCCTAGGTTCCAGGTATTCGTGTAGTTGAGACTGTATATGCCCCCGGCAGTGTTTGCCATGGCGTAGGTTGTGGTAGTTCCGTTCGCCTCAGTGACGTTTGCAAGTACAGTATCGACACCTGTGGCGTCAGTCAAGTTCGCGCTGATGGTGACGTTGTATCCCGCACCGACGGGATTAGGTGAAGCGTTGACATCCCGTATCTTTGGTACCGAGGAGATATCGAGCGTCGTGGTGGCGTTGCTCTGGAGCAGGTACTGGTCGCCGCTACCATCGAACAGCGCCGCCAAGCTGTGCGTCCCCAGGCTAGCGTCCTTGGGGACCTGGTAGGTGATCTTCGCCCAGCCTGTGCCGTTGGTCTTCGATACATCTATCGTCAGGGCGTCAGTCTGGTCAGTGAAGTTGATGTCGTAGCCTTCAAGAGGGTTCGAGAAGTCGTCTACGAGTTTCGCTTTCACGTCGACCTCACGGCCCCGTCCCACTATCGGCTTACCGGTATCGAAGTCGATGGTGAAGGTCTCCGCGTATACATCGATATCCCTGGAAACAGTGATGTTTTCTACTCCCGATGTCCCGTTGGCCTTGAACCTGAGGAAGTAGCGTCCCACCTGGTTGGGCGTCACCGACCAGTTGACATCGCATTCCTCCCCTGAACCGAGCGGACCACACTCCTCCGGGTTGTCAGCAGTGAAGATGGTTCCGGAGGACTGCATCGCGTCCCATCCGGAACTCGTGGACTTGTACTCTATGTTGTTAGCCCGGAACTCGGGCGAGCTACTGTTATCGGAGGTGGCCATCTCCACCCTGTACTGGATGTACTGCCTGTCATCCGCGAAGATGTTCGAATTGTTGGTCTGGAGGAACCAGCTTCCCCAGCTTGAACCATCGCTTGATGTCCTGGCGGACACGCTCAGGCTCGTATTCGCTGGAATCGAGGCGTCCCAGAAGATGTCCTCGTATTCAGTATTGCTGTCATTTGTGTTAAAGGCGCTGGAAACGTACCGGCCGGAAGGTTTGAATTTTACCTCCTGCTCGTTGCCCGCGAGGACCTGAGGTTCCGGATCAGCGTAGTCTCTCAGACGGATGTTCTTGAAGTATATGTCTGCCGAACCTGCAGTTCCATCTGGGTCGTCTCCACCTCCGTCATCGTCCACTGCGAAGGTCATCCTGTCGTATGTTCCTGCTCCTATATCGTCGATTATCGCGTAGACTCGCTGCCACTCGGTGAAGTCGGTGTATGGCTGCTCAGGCGAGTTACCATACGGCTGTCCTCCCGCCCACTGGTAGTCGTTGCCGCCCTCCTGGCTGTCATCGGTGTCCCATCCTGTGGCGTAGATCTCGGCTGTATTGGTGGCGTTTATCTCCATCTCTATGACTCGAGAGCCATCGTCCTGGATGTCGAAGGTATCGCTTATTTTCTTCCAGGTGTTGCCGAAGATGTGGAGAGTAGTTCCATTGATCACTTCCCACGCGCTGGAATCAGTATCCTGACTACCCGCGTAGGATTCTACCGTGTACTCCGAGAAGTTTATGAACCGGTCGAAAATCCTGTCAGGACTGCTCTCGGTGTTCGGCGGGTCCTGCAGGTGAGAGCCGTAGTACATCTGGATGGTGGTGTTAGCATCTTTCTCCAGCCAGGTCGCGTTCACCCAGACCGTTGCCTGCTCTGCCTCGGAGTCCCAGGTCTCTATCCAGTAGTCCAGCTCGTACGTGTTACCGGAGGAACTGTTGTACCAGCCGAACTTCAGATGTCCCTCGTCAGCAGTCCAGTTGAAGCCGGAGCCGACCTTACTGCTGGTAAGGTTGAACTCGACCGGGTAACCTGATAGGTCGCTGCCCGCGGTATTAGAAACGTTGAAGTTCTGCCTGTGCTTCCAGACCTCATCCAGCCATGGGGCTCCGGGATTGGAGGACTCTAGCACCAGTTCGTGGTCTTTAACCGATATATTCACCGACTTGTTGAAGCTGGAGAAATCGGAGTTCGAATCCTCCCTCCAGGTCTCTGTGGGCGTGGTCTGGGTCTTGTACTGCGCGAACGCCGAGACGTTTCCACAGTCGCCTGTACACCCTACCGAGCCGTTCAACAGGAACGGGTCACCCCGTATCTTCCGGGTGAAGTCCTGCGGCCGGTCTATATCGACACTTAGCTGTGTGAGGCTCTGTTCCTCGAGGAGTTCTGGCGACGGCTTTCCCATGTCATCCAGCATCTTCCGGATATAGATGTAGTCGAAGATATCGCGCCTGGATGAATCCTCCGAGTCTCCGGCTATATGAAGGTAGAACGGGCTAATCGCGGTTCCTGTCACGTTGATGTAGTCACCAGTGTAGGTGTCGTAGTATGCTGTCCGCGTCGTATTGTACTGGACAGTAAACAGCTGGTACGCAGTCGAACCGATCTCCGTCCCGTCGGTTTCAGAGCCCTTGAACTTGATTTCCTTTCTATTCGCTGTTCCTCCGCCATTGCCGTCGTAGAGCATGAAGATATCGTTCTCGTTCCACCAGGTGTTGGTTGCGGCGCCCACGAGTCCAACCGAGATGTCGCTGTCATCACTCGTAGTCGGTATCTTCCACCGTCCTCCGACCGCCTTCGGTGTGGAGAAGTTCCTCACCGAGTTCAGGTAGAGGCTATCTCCGTTCCAGTCCCCCCAGAGCTCTATCTCGCTGTTTCCGTTGACATCATAGTTACCTCCTGCGTTGGTGTTCCACCTGCCAGTGTTCAGGCTCGTCCCTTCGAAGTCGTCGAAGAAGTCCATGGTCCTGGTGCCGTTGCTTACGGGTTCCGCGTTCTTGTTGCCGTAGTAATAGTAGAGCCTGGCGACCCCTGGACCCAGTCCCTCGTCGATGGTGCTCGCAGGGATGTCGGTGACGTTCACCCAGACTGTTGCTCTCTGGCCGGCGACAGTCCAGTTCTCGACCCAGTGGTTCATCAGTGTCTCGTTGTCGCCGTCCGGGTTGTAGAGGGTTATCCTGGTCGCGTTTTTATCTCGTGTCCAGTCGAAGCTCGGGCCGACACTGGTCGAGTTCAGGTCGATGCGGACCTGGAAGTTGTTTAGCTCCTGGTCCGCAGTGTTGTTCACGTCTATCGGCTTCCTGTACAGCCAGGTCTCGTTCCACCAGGAGTTGAACTGTGGCGGCAGCTCTATCTCCTCCTTCTGACCTAGCGATGGACCGCCATCATAGATCTCCTGTATCTCGGACTGGGTTAGAGCCCGGTCGTAGACCCTTACACCGTCGATGCGTGCGTCTATGAAGTGGGATGTGTCGGCACCGTTGTCCCACCAGCCGGCCTGGAAGTTCATCCCGTCGCCTGTGTTCACGGTGCATGATGGAAGATTATCCTCGACCAGCTCTGTGCCGTTCCCGTAGACGTTCAGGTGTGTGCCGTTCCAGGTCATCGCCATGTGGAGCCACTGGCCGCTGCCTCCGAAAGTGAAGTCGCGGTCGCAGCTGCTGCCCCAGAGCTGGGCCCTCCAGCTTCCCTCGCTGCTGAGCTCCCTGAGTGAAAAGTCTGCTCCATCTGTTCCCGTGGAGCCGAGACCCCAGATGCCACCGTCGTCCCAGGTGCCGCGTGGATACACCCAGGCCATCACGGTCTTGGGCTTGC